>JBFWRO010000001.1:0-19601 GCA_050248865.1 Thermomicrobiales bacterium
CCTGTCCCGGGACGTTCAGCGTATCTGTCGTGGATCGCAACGTTGCCTGAATACCGGGGCCGCGGTATTGCGACCAAGCTTGTCGAACGGCTTGTCGCGACTTCCGACAGCCGTGGTTATCCTGAGCTACAGCTTGCATCACAGGCTCAAGCGGTCGGGCTCTATGCGCAGTTTGGCTTCGAGCGGCTCGGACGGCCGTACGTGGTCCGCGGCATTCCCCACCAGGCAATGGCACGATCTTTGCGTATCGGACGCTGAGTGCAGTCACGACAGATTGGCACCGCATCGCTTGCCTGGGCGGTGCTGCAATCGTCGACGTTCTTTCCCAAACTGGTTAGACGCGAGTCCGGCAACCTGGAAAAGAAGAATGGTCGAAATCGAAGACTGGCTCGCGACGACCGTTTTCATTTGGGATCAGGAGGAATCACTATGTCTTTGGCAACTGACCGCTCGCGGCTGCTGGCGGTGCTTCTCGCGATCTGCCTGCTCGTCGTTGGAGCGGGAGCCTGGCAGACGGGCCTGGCGCAAGTTCCCGACAACGCCACGCCGGAAGCCACGTCCGATGGACCGGCCGCCGCAGCGTTGCCGGTCATTCCCCCAGAAACGACGGTTGGAGAGGGTGACTGGCCCGTACCTCAGGGAGATATCAAAGGTACGCGCAATGCGGATGGATCGGTCATCGATTCGAGCTCAGTCAGTGATCTGGACGTTGCCTGGACCTTCGATCTCGAGGCGTCGGGGTTTTTCGGCGCGATCACCGCGAACCCCATTGTCATCGGTGATGCTGTCTACATTCAGGACATGCAGAGCAACATTTTTGCCATCAACCGTCATGACGGTTCGCTGATCTGGCGGACTAATTTCACTATCGGCTCGATCGGGCCAAACGGCGTGACTGTTGGCTACGGGATGGTTTACGCAGGACTCAGCGACACAGGTGAAGTGGTCGCTCTCGATGCTTCCACCGGTTCCGAAGTCTGGCGACAGAAGATTGGAAGCCCGCCGGGTGAAGGCATCGACATGGCGCCAATGGTCTACGACGGCATGGTTTACATCAGCACGGTGCCTGGCACGGGCATTGGTCCGACGTTTTATCAGGACGGTGATCGCGGTGTCCTGTATGTCCTCGACGCGTTGACGGGCGAAGTCGCCTGGTGGTGGGACACCACTGCCGGTGGCTTCGATGTCCCAGCGAAAGCCGGTGGAGGAGGACTTTGGTATCCACCGTCCTTTGACGACGAAGGCAATATCTACTTTGGAGTGGGCAACCCCGCCCCATGGCCACTCACTCCTGATTGTCCTAACGGCGAATGCCGGCCCGGTGACAACCTTTACACCAGCGCGATGGTGTCCCTCGATGGTGAAACGGGAGCCGTCCGCTGGTACTACCAGGACCGACCTCACGACCTGCTCGATCTCGATTTCCAGCTTACGCCGATTCTTACCTCGATCACTATCGATGGCGCGGAAACGGATATCGCTATCGGTGGCGGCAAGACGGGTAACGTTGTGGCGGTCGACCGCGAAACAGGTGAGCTCCTTTGGAGAACGCCGGTTGGCAAGCATCAGAACGACGAAAATGCTCCCCTCCCTGAAGAACCCATCGAGATCTTCCCAGGTGCGTATGGTGGAGTCGAGACGCCAATGGCCTACGCGGACGGAGTGGTGTTTGCTCCATACATCGACCTCCCGCAATATCAGGGCGCGACCGGTCCCGATCCCGATCGCAGTGCCAACTTTGCTGAAGGCACGGGAGGACTCGCGGCAATTAGCGCGGTAGATGGTTCGATCCTCTGGGACGTGAAGTTGCCGACGCTGATCACTGGTGCAGCCACGGTAGCCAATGATGTCGTCTTCACCGCGGGTCTCGACGGATTTGTTCGTGGCCTGGATGTCGCCACTGGTGAAGAAGTTTGGAGTTTCGAGGCGGACTTAGGCATCAACGCGCCATTGGCGATCGCCGATGACATGATGTTCATCGGAGCAGGATTCGTGAAGTTGCCGCAGGTCGGGGTTGCGGTGGCCTCTCCTGAAGCTGAAACGGGGGAGCCGGCATCGGCGCAATTGATCGCGCTCCGAATCGGTGGACCTTCTGATGCGACACCGGCGGCAGGGCCGGGCGCAACGGACACGGATGCGGCGGCGACGCCAGGAGCCACCGCGCCCGACGCATCGCCAGTGGCGGGAGCGGAGGCCGAAGTCACCGTCGAGATGATCGATATCAATTTTGTGCCAAAAGAATTCACGATCGAGGCAAACACCGATGCGGTCGTCGGGCTCATCAACAACGGGGTTGCGATCCACAATTTCAACATCGACGAGCTCGAGATTGCTTCAGGTGACTTCCAGAGTGGCGAGACGGGTTCGGTGACGATCAATGCCGAGGCCGGAGAGTACACCTACTACTGCAGTATTCCCGGCCACCGGGAGGCCGGAATGGTCGGAGTCATGATCGTCGAGTAACGGGTGCGACGTACCGCGTTCGGCCCACGAACGGACAAGCGAAGAGCCGGACGAGCAACAGCGACGTCCGGCTCTTTACCTTTCCTGACTCTGAAGGAAACGTGATTTCAGGCGCTTGCTTCCGAAATCGCCCGCCAAATCTTCTCCGGCGTCAATGGTGTGTCGAGGTGATGAATGCCCCACGGCTCGAGTGCGTCGAGCACCGCGTTGGCCATCGCGGGCGTCGAGCCGATCGTGGCGGCCTCGCCAATTCCCTTCGCACCCATGGGATTCAGGTAAGTGGTTGTCGTGGTGTGGTGGGTTTCGAACTCCGGAAAGAATCCGGCCTTTGGCATTGCGTAGTCGGTGAGGGTCGCGGTCAGCAGTTCGCCGTTGGTGTCGTAATGCACCTCTTCCCAGAGCGCCTGACCGATTCCCTGGGCCAGACCGCCATGGACCTGACCGGTCACCAGGTTGGGACTGATGATGTTGCCGCAGTCATCGACGGAAACATACCGAATAATCTTGGTCTCGCCGGTATCCGGAAAGACCTCCACCACCGCGATGTGAGTACCGAAGGGGAATGTCTCCTCCGGAACGCGAAAGAAATCGGTCGTATCGAGACCAGGCTCCATTCCCTCAGGCAAGTCGTCGCTGTACGCCTTGTCCGCGATATCCTTCAAAGTAACCCCACGTCCGGGCACACCCTTCACCTGGTAGCGGCCCTCGACCAGCTCGACATCGTCGGCCGAGGCTTCCAGGATCGAGGCTGCAATTCGCGATGCCTTTTCCCGGATCTTGTCGAGCGACATCATCAGTGCAGCACCGCCCACAGCAAGACCCCGGCTGCCCATGGTGCCGTTGCCTTGCGGAGTGTTAGCGGTGTCGCCATGGTGCACGACGACTGACTCGAAGTCAGCGCCGATATAGTCAGCGGCCATCTGGGCAAAGGTGGTTTCCTGTCCCTGGCCGTGTGGAGAGATGCCGGTGAAGATCGAGACCTGGCCGCCCGGTTCGACGCGAACCGTGGAGCTTTCGAAGGGACCAAAGCCACAGATTTCTACATATGAGGCAACGCCAATTCCCAGGTACCGGCCTTCATCGCGCAGCCGGGCCTGCTCTTTGCGAAGCTCCTGGTAGCCGATTTTGTCGATGGCGTAGTCGAGCGCCTTGGCGTATTCGCCAGAATCATAAACCTCGTCGGTGAGCGTCTTGAATGGGAACCGATCGGGCGGAATGAAGTTCACTCGCCGCACTTCGGCAGGATCGAGCCCGCCCTTGTCAGCGATCAAATCCATCAATCGCTCGAGGTAGAACGCCGCTTCTGGCCGCCCCGCGCCACGGTACGCGCCATTGGCCATCGTGTTCGTGTAAACACCAAGGACTTCGTAGTCGAGGTTGTCGACCAGGTATGGACCGGCGGACATCACCCATGTGGCCCAGGCGAGATCGAGCGCTTTCGGGTACGCGCCGGAGTCGAGCAGGACGCGCGCCTTCAGCGCCGTCATGCGACCATTTGCGTCCGCTCCCACTTCGAACTCTGCCCACTGGTTACGCCCATGGTTGGTTGCCAGGAAGTTTTCCGAACGGCTTTCTGTCCATTTGACCGGGCGATGCATGTCCCAGGCGATCGCGCAAACGATGAAATCCTCGGGATAGCAGCCGATCTTGCATCCAAATCCGCCGCCCACCTCGGGGGCAATGCAACGCACCTGCGTCTGGCTCAAGCCAAGCGCCTCGGCGACTTCATTGCGGTTCCAATGCGGCGCCTGCGTCGAACTCCAGAAGGTCAGCCCTCGCGTTATCGGATCGGGCATGGCCAGCACGGCGCGACCCTCCATTGGCACGGGGTGACATCGAGGGGAGCGGATCTTCACGGAGAATCGGATTGCCGCGGATGCCAGCGCAGACTCCACATCTCCGTGCACCGTCGATTCGCGAACGCTGATGTTGTTCGGGACCTTGTCATAGAGGAGGGGGGCGCCATCCTCCTTTGCCGCATAGGGATCGACGACCGCTTCCAGTTCGTTGTACGAAACATCGACGAGCTCGGCGCCGTCGAGTGCGGCGGTCGGAGTTTCCGCCACAACGGCAGCGACAGGTTCGCCGACATATCGGACGCGACGAACCTCGAGGGGGCGCGTTTTTGGAACGACGATATCGTCTTCTTCCTCAGGGTCCTTGTAGTGACCATGCCCCGCGTCACCTTCAGGCTGAACGGGATAGTTTTCCTTGAGAATCCTGGCAAGATCGGTTCCCGTGTAGACGCGAAGCACCCCCGGAACCGCCGAGGCCCCTGACGTATCAATCCCGGTGATCTCGGCATGTGCGTAAGGGCTGCGCACAATAGCCACATGGGTCACACCAGGAATCTTCAGGTCATCGACATACGTCGACGAACCGGTGATCAGGCGCGGATCTTCCTTGCGCTTGACCGAAGCACCGACATACCTGCTCAGGACCATTGCTGTTCTTCTCCCCGTTGCAACATTGCGTGCACTGGTTCCGCTTCGAATCAGATTGACCACATTTTGGGTGAATTGTAGCGGGGTTCGATGCTGCGCGCCTGCTTCCATCGCCACAAAACTCACGCGGGCGACGGCACGGGCGTGGTAGACTCCGCCCGCTCGATCCTCCGAGCCGGTCGGTGGCAGGCGCTGCTGATCACGTTTTCCGGTGAACGGAAGTAGAAGAAGGAGCTCCACGATGAGCACACCATCTTTGATGGCCGAGCCACGAGATGTGGTTGGCAAGAAAGTCAAGCGGCTGCGAGCCATGGGCAAAGTGCCGGCAGTGGTCTATGGCCCCGCGCTCGAACAAACCGTACAGATCACGGTCAACGAGCGAGATTTCATTCGGTTTTACCACCATCACGGCCATGCCACGCTGTTCGATCTCGATTGTGATGGATCCACATACCAAGTTTTCATTCGTGATGTTCAGGCGAGCCCGGTTCGGCGGAATCCCATCCATATCGATTTTTTCGCGCCGAATCTGAATAAGCCCATTCATGCCTCCGTGCCGATCGCGCTTCATGATGCGCCTGACGGCCCCGGCATCTTTTCGCAGCTGCTGTCGGAGATCGTCGTCAATGGCCTGCCACGCGACATTCCTCATCGGGTCGTCGTCGATGCGTCGGTGCTGCAAGCGATTGGTGACGCAGTGAGGGTCAGTGATGTCGAGTTCGCCGAGAGTATCGAGCTCGTCACAAATGCCGATGAGATCATCGCCATGCTGGTCGCTCCGGTGCTCGAGACGGACGTGACAGAAGAAGAAGGCGCTGAGGAAGGGGAGGTCGCTCCGGATTCCGCAACCATTGCTGATGACGGCGGCGAGGCTGAGGCGTCTTCAGAAGAGTAGAACGCCGATCGCAGCGCGAACGGGAGGACAACGTGAGGCGCCCTCCCGTTCGCAGAGTCACGACAGGGCCCCCGGTAGCGCCCCGCGGATTTCCTGTACACTCCTTATGATTTCGTTGACGGATCAAACGGCGGGAGGAGGGTCGCGTGCGCACCATCATGAGTTTTGCATTGATCCTGCTGATGGGCATTCTGGCGGTTGGAGTGCCCGTCGAGACAAGCGCTCGAGAAACCACCAGAACGCGGGCCACATCCGCGGCAAAGGCCGCTCCACGCCCTGCACGAAAAACCGTTGTCAAGAAACCATCCACCAGTTCCACCACTGGGATAGCGGCCAAGACCACATCGACCCAAAAGTCGAGCAGCAGCACAACCTCGACTGTTTCGATGGCTTCGAGCGCATCGTCGTCATCAGGCACCGCTGGCGCCTCGGGCACCAAAGGCACGTCCGGGACTTCGGTGACAGGCTCGACGGCGAGTCCTGTTTCCTCCGCCGGCGAGCAGGAGTCCGGGGCCAACGGAAACGGGGCGTCTCAGACCGGCGCCCTGGGAAACGGTCAGTCGGGAGCGAGTCAGAGCGGTAGTTCTGCTGGGACTAGCTCCGGCGGGCAAAATGTTACTGGAACACCGGGAATTGGCAGTTCGGCAACGGGCGCATCCGCCCCTCCCGGGCAGAGCGTAACGGGTGAATCGGTAGTGGGGCAAAGCGCTTCGACGACGATTGTGGGCACACCCTTGACCAGTGAGAGTGTGACAGTCCCCTCTCAGACCGGCGAAACGGTGATCAATACCACTATTAGTGGTGGCTCGGGAGGCGAAGATGGCGAGGACGGCGCTCCAGGGAGCAGCGCCTGATTTCGCTGCGAAGACGAATCGTTCATCAGTCCGAGCGTGACCGTCGCAAGAGGTCACGCTCGCAAATGCCTTCCAGTTAACGGTTCCGGTGATGAGGGCGGCTACGCCAGTCTGGGTTTGACCTCAGTTGCGAGAAGCCGAAGGGTGCGATCGATCCGTTCCTGGTCGAGTCCGTTCGCATACACGTTTGCCAGAAAGACATCGATCCCAAGGTCTGATCGCAACGTCTCAATCTGTTCGACGATCGATTGCGGTGACCCGGCGACGAAAATATCGTCGGCAATCAAGCGGTCGACCACCCGGCGTGCCTCGTCTCGCGGTGGAATGGGCCGGTCGGGCCCTCCGTTCTGCAGGAAGAGCTTGAAAATATCGTCTGACATCTCCTCCAGCGCGGCGTCGTCAGACTCAGCCACATAAACCTGTCGCATCAGCGCCAGTCGCCCTTCTCCCGGAAGAACCCTTGCTGGTTCGGCCTTTGTGCGTGCATCGACCGCCGCTTTGAACGCCGAGGCAGCGGGCCGAAGTTCTTCGGTTTTCCTGAATCCCAGCGCAAGACTGAACCCTATCGATCCCACCCACGCCGCCGCATCGGTATCGCTTCCCGCGTACCAGAGGGGAGGATTTGGCTGCTGCAGGGGTACGGGAGCCATGGACGCGCCTTTGATCGTCGTCGTTGCGCTATCGACTGTGACCTGTCCACCGGTCCACAAAGCCTGGAGGACCGCAGCTCGCTCCTGGAAGACGGGCACGCGCTCGGCCGGGTCGATCCCCAGTGCTTCGAGTTCCTCAGTCCGATGTCCGAGGCCAAGTCCGACCTCGATACGACCGCTGGACAGCCAGTCGAGAACGGCGATGTCCTCAGCGAGCTGGGCCGGAGCTTTGATCGGCAGGGTATAGGCCATGACCCCCAATCGCATTCGGCTTGTGATCTGACTGGCCGCGGCGAGCCAGACGGAGGCAGCCGGACTGCGGAAATTCGAGGTGAAGTGAAGCTCGGAGACAAAGTAGGAATCGAATCCGAGCTCCTCGGCAAGAGCAATGTCGCGAAGCCGCTGTCGGTAGACCTCGCCATGGGATCGTTGATCCGTGGGGTCGACCTGCATGATGTCGAAAAGTCCAAGTTCCATGAGACACACCTGTTGATCGAGAGGAACTGGCGCTGCAGACACACCGAGGGCCGGTCCCGAAGAACCGGCCCTCGATTTCTGGGCATCACAGCGACTGTGAGCTAAGAGCGCACAACCTTTGCTGTGACGCCCAAACTACCGTGACTACTCATGGGCATCACCTCCTTCACCCTACGCGGTTAATGGTGGATACACCCCGGTCTCGATGCCTCGTAAGGCACTTTGCCTGACCGGTGGAACGCAGCCTATCACGCCGGGATGCGCACGTCAAACTCAGTGACCTCTGCATCTTGAAGACGTCCATTTTCCGCCGGAATTCCGCATGATGAGGAGATCTGTGTCACGCTGGCAGGATGTTGTGATTGCCGCGGAACACGTTGTCCGGATCATAAGCGCGCTTGACCTCGACGAGCCTGTCGTAATTCGCGCCGTAGCTCCGGTGGACCATGTCGCGCGCATTGTCGGCTTCCACGCTATTGAAGTTGAGGAAGCCCTGGCCCAGGCCGTAGGGTGCGATTGCACGATAGACCGATCGCGCCCACTCGATGCCTTCCTGGTCGTCTTCAGGGCGGTCCCACGCGCCGATGATCACCACCTGAAATTGCGCGTTGCGATTGGCAAAGGCCGTAGCAGCACTGTCAACGCGATTCATTGGACCGCGATACCACTCGATCACGGCTGTGCATCCCGGGAAGGGCGGATGTGAGCCAAGCCGGTCGACCGCGTCGAGCACTTCAGGTGCGAGCGACTCCAGCAGGACACCCTTCCAGTAGTAACGCACACCGTGTGCGAAAACAGGATCGAACGCCTGCTGAATGTCGGTGTACGGCATGACCTGCACGCCATCCACGGCGGGAGGAATTGCGGCCTTCAGTGATTCGAGGAGTGCTTTTCCTTCTTCGATCTCACCGGGCCAGAAAAAGGCCAGAACGAAAACTCGCTGACCGCTTTCCGGGTCAGTCGACGGCTCTGCATACAGGCCAAGCTGATCTGGCGCTGTCTCTGTGAACCGTTGGTAGACGGCCAGCACTTCTGAGGCCTGCTCGATCGGATAGATGAGCAAGCCACCGAAAATGTCTCCCTGCTCGTGCAAAGCGAACTCGAACTCGGTGACAACGCCGAAATTCCCGCCACCCCCACGAAGCGCCCAGAACAGGTCCGGGTGACTGTCTTCACTGGCCACGACGACATCGCCATTCGCTGTCACCACCCTGGCCGAGATGAGGTTGTCGATGACCATTCCATGTTTGCCCATCAGCCAGCCAATCCCGCCACCCAGTGTCAGACCAGCGACGCCGGTGTGCGAGATCACTCCGCCAGGGGTGGCAAGGCCATAGCGAGCAGTCGCCGTATCGACATCGCTCCACAATGCACCGCCCTGAACGTAAACCCTGCGTCTTTGAGGATCAACGCGCACTCCTCGCATTTCCGAAAGATCGATTACCAGGCCATTCTCGACCAATGCGTGGCCAGCAACGTTGTGTCCGCCGCCCTTGACCGACAGACGCATATCCTGTTCAACAGCGATCCTGATTGCCTGCTGCACGTCCTGCTCGTCGAGCGGGGAAACAAGTACGGCAGGTTTGACATCGATCATTCCGTTCCACACCGCGCGCGCCTGATCGTATCCAGGATCTCCACTGTGAATCACCCGTCCACGCAACTCCCGCGAAAGTTCCTCGACTGCGCGACTTCCTACGCGTTCCTGTAAACCACTCATAGCAACCATTAGGTGTCTCCTAACTCAACCGAACGACTACTCCAGCGCAAAAACTTGCGCCAACTGACTCTATCTGCATGCCAACTCGCAGGCATCGGGCAGGTGTCCCATTTGAGGCCACCAAACGAGATGCTCAGGATGACGTAGTGGTGCGCGCCGGAACTGTCGAAGGCCGTCGATGAGAGGGCTGGTACGATTCAGTTTGTGTCGCATCTAGCGTCGGCACCAACGTCGTCGGAGAACGGAAGGCGGGATTTCGGATGGCTGGAGAGAACGAACCTCTGGAGCACGAGCGGCACAGGCCGTCCCCGGCGCCATTCTTCCGCAAGGCCATCCTGACCGCCACGAATCAGCCACTTGTCTCAGGGTTCGTTCGCAATTACGGCATGCGGCTCGGCGCCTCACGTTTCGTGGCTGGTGAGTCGTTCGATGAGTGTGTTCCCGTGCTTCGCCGATTGAACCAGCAGGGCTTTCGTACCAACACGACGCTGCTCGGCGAGGGAGTGGAGGACGAGGCAACGGCCGACTGGGTCGTCGGCGAATACACGCGCACGCTCGACCGTATCAAGGCTGAAGGGCTGATCTGCAACATTGCCCTGAAGCTTACGCATCTCGGACTCGACCTTGGGGAGGATGTCGCCTACCGAAACGTCGAGCGTCTGGTGATTCATGCCGCGTCACTTGACAATTTCATCCGGATGGATATGGAAGAGTCGGCCCGCGTGGATGTCACGCTACGCATTTACGAGCGGTTACGCGCCGCTGGACACGAGAATACTGGAACCGTTCTGCAATCAATGCTCTTTCGTACCGCCGACGATTTGACTCGACTCGCGGCACTCCGGCCCAACCTCAGAATCGTTAAAGGCGCGTACCTGGAATCCGCCGAAGTTGCCTTTCAGGAGAAGGCGGAGGTCGACCGCCGATACATCGCTCTTACTGAGCGGATGTTGCAGGAGAACTGCTACACGGGTGTGGCCACGCACGATGAGCGCATCATCGAGCATGTTATCGACTATGCGGATCGCCATGGAATCGGCAGGCATCAGTTCGAGTTCCAGATGCTCTACGGCATCCGGCAGCAATTGCAGCGCGATCTCCTGGAACGTGGATATCAGGTGCTTATCGCGACCCCGCACGGACCGGAGTGGTATTTCTATCTGATGCGCCGGTTGGCAGAGCGACCGGCCAATGTCCTCTTCTTCGCCAGGAACGCGATACGCCGCTGAGCGACCGGATGCGCGGATGGCATTTTCCACCGGCCAACCACCAAAGCGAACAGCGTTCAGTAGTGCGATCGAGGACGGCGCCGTCGGGCTGCCGCACGTGATCTTGTTATAGGATACCCCCCTATAGTAGTATTGAGCCGGATGATCGAATTGATCATCGGAGAACGACATGTTCATATTCAGCTATTCCTGCCGTGCATGCGGCTTCATGTTCGAATCGGTCGTTTCCACCGTGCCCGGCCCCTCTCTGCTCGTGTGCGAATCGTGCGATCGACTCAATGCCGTCCGTGAAAGGCCGTTTCCCGAACGCACCGGCGACGGTGCCTGGAAGCCCGCAGTTTGTCGTGTGCGTTCCGCGGGATGTCGCACGGCCGCTTGGACTTTGGGAATGAACGAAGGAAGCAAATATGCCCAGTATTGCGAACTTGCCCGAGAACGAGCGGAATGATATTCAGGCCCGGCTGAAGCGGATCGAGGGTCAGGCCCGAGGCGTTCAGAGAATGGTCGATGAGGGCCGCGACTGCGTGGACATTCTGAATCAACTCGCCGCCATCAAGGCGGCAGTCAACGGTCTGACAGGTGGGCTGCTCGAGGCGTACATGCTGCGTTGCATGCAGCATCCGGAAGACTTCCCATCGCCCGAACTGGCGGTCGAGGAAGCGGTGCGGGCCCTGGTCAGAGCGGGACGCTAGAGACAATGGGGTCTCGGGCGGAGAGTGAGGAACGAGCAATGACGATCGATCGGGTATTCACGCCGGGATTGGCCCAGGTTGCGTATCTTGTCGCTGATGAATCTGCTGGGGAGGTTGCGGTCATCGATCCGCGCCGGGATGTGCAGAGCTATCTCGACTGGGCCACGGAACGGGGTCTGCGGATCGTAGCGATTCTGGAAACACACGTCCATGCCGACTTTGTCTCCGGGGCTCTCGAACTGCAGGCAGCTTCCGGCGCGCCGATTTACGCAAGCCGACTGGGTAACCAGGAATTCGAACATGTGCCGATCGACGATCGCGACAACATTGCGGTCGGAAGACTGACTCTCGAGGCGCGCTGGACCCCGGGGCATACGCCCGAGCATCTGGCATTCGTCCTGTTCGACCCGGCTGTCGGAAATGAGGCGATCGCCTTTTTCTCCGGTGACCTGCTCTTCGTCGGCGACGTAGGCAGGCCAGATCTTCTGGGAAGCAAGCAAACGGAGGGGCTGGCCAATCACCTGTTCGACACATTTGCGACAAGACTCGCCGACCTTCCCGATCGCGTGATTGTCTACCCCGGTCATACCGCGGGGTCGTCCTGCGGCAAACGAATCGGTGATGCGCCGACGACTACACTCGGCAATGAACGAAAGCACAATTACGCGCTTCAGCAAAAGCAGCGAGAAGCGTTCATCGCTGCGGTGATGGACACAATGCCACTTCCGCCGGCCTACTATCCAACCATGAAAGCCGTGAACACGGTGGGAGCGCGCCCGCTCGATGGACTGACCACAGGCGGAATGCTGACTCCCGACGCTGTAGCGAGATTCATCGATGAGGGTGCAGTCCTGATCGATGCGCGCAGTGCCGAGGCATTCGATCGATGCCACATACCGGGCGTTTACTTTGCGGGTGAGACCCCGGACTTCGTCAACTGGGTGGGCTGGCGAGCGCCTTATGATCGTCCACTGGTTCTTCTGTTGAACGACGATGGCGACTTCGATCAATACGTAACAGAACTTCACCGCATCGGGCTCGACATGGTCGCGGGATTCTTGCAGGGTGGCATCGATGCCTGGACATCCAGCGGTCGGCCGGTACGATCGCTGCGGGGTGTTTCACCCATGCAGTTGCATCGGTCGATCGAAAGCGGAGAGATGGTAACGATCATCGACGTTCGCACAGAATCAGAATGGATCGATGGGCATATTCCGGGCTCGAAGAACGTTTTTGCTGGGCGTATCGCTACTGGAGCTCAGTTGGACAGTCCGCAGGCCGGGGAGATCGCCCTGGCATGTGCGACGGGCTATCGCTCTCGGGTGGCAGCAAGTATGCTCGCCGCCCGCGGCGTCGAGAATCTGTTGCAGCTCACTGGCGGTCTGGATGCCTGGGCGGCCTCGGGCTACCCTGTTGAGGCGGCTTGATTGATGGAGTCGCTTCTCGGTCTAGTGCCGATACTCATTATTGTGATCGCCTGGGTCGTGATTCAGGCGGTAATCCTTCCGAAGCTTGGAGTAGGCACCTGAATGGTTCCTCTGCCTCGTCAGTCTGACGAGGATGAGGAATCGGCGAACGATGATGTTTCTCTCCGATGTCGATGAGAGGAAAAGAGAGCAGGAATGTATCGAAATACCAGCGCACCGGGTCTATTGCCGTTGGAGGTCGATGTTGCACATGTTGCATCAGTGCTCGATGACCCGGACGTGCAGATTGTCGACTGCCGGGAACCAAATGAGTGGCAGGCGGCCCACATAGACGGGACGAGGCTGATGCCGCTCGATACGTTGGCCTTCAGGAAAAAGGAGCTCGATCCGGCCCGTCCGGTCGTAGTTGTCTGCCGCTCGGGCCAGAGAAGTCTGCTGGCGGCGGAAATGTTGACAGCCAGCGGCTTCACCGATGCCAGAAGCATGGCCGGTGGTCTCATTGCCTGGGTCGAGGCCGGCAAGCCGGTCGTTCGGTAGCATTAGTTTTCACCATCTCCCAAGGAGAAACCGTATCAATGGACACAATGACCAGGCATGAAATGGACCTTGGCTTCACGACCGTCCTCGACCTCCCGATCGACGCCGCAATCGAACGAACAAGAGACGTCCTCAAAGCGGAAGGGTTTGGCATCCTGACGACAATCGACGTTCGTTCCACGTTGAAGGAAAAAATCGACGTTGACTTCATCCCGTATGTGATCCTGGGAGCCTGCAATCCGCGGTTCGCCCATCAGGCTCTGCTTGCCGAGAAGCAGGTGGGGCTCCTGCTTCCCTGCAACGTCATCGTGTACGAAGAAGATGGCAAATCAACGGTGAGCATCGCCAACCCCGAAGTGATGCTCTCTGTTGGAATCGAGAACGACTCTCTGGCGTCGGTGGCGGCGGAGGCCGCAATCACATTGCGGCGGGTGGCGGCTGCGCTTCAGTAGGTGAAATCCGGGTCCTTGGCAGGGGTGGACGACCGGTTGCTTACGCTTCCGGCGTTGCCTCCGCCGGGGCGGGAATCATCAGTGTTTGACCAACGAATATTGCGTCCGGATTCGGCAACCCATTGGCTTCGATGATGGCGCCCTGCGAGACGCCGAATTCATCGGCGATGCCGCTCAGGGTATCGCCGTCGCCGACCACGTATTCGATCAATTCGGTGCGAACGGTCGCTGACGGGGCCGGAGTAAGCGTGACGATCTCCAGGACTTCGTTGGTCGTCGAGGTCGAAGGCCCTGACCCCTCGTCGTCTTCACCCCGCACGGAACATGCCGTGAGCACCGACATCAACAGAATGAGGGCGATGAGCGGGGCAGCGATTCGGTTCATCGAGCGATATTACCGCCAGTCCGGATCGGGCGCCGGGCACCTCATCCGACTGGAACGCGCGCGTCCGGCCAGACGTAGCGATCGGGCATCCGGTTGGCCATCGACGGGATCTGGCGACGGACTTTCTCCTGATGGGCGCGATCCAGTACGGCGTGGATGACCGTTGTCTGGTCGGGAGCGATCGCCAGCGGGGTTCCCCACGGATCCACAACCATCGAGCGCCCGTAACACCACTTTCCATCCGGACCGGGTCCCCATTGACCCGAAGCGACCATGAAAACACCGTTTTCGATTGCACGGGCGCGAATAAGCACTTCCCAGTGATCGCGACCGGTGGCCATTGTGAAGGCCGCGGGGAGCAAAATCATTTCCGCTCCCTTCAACGACAGAATGCGGAAAAGCTCCGGGAAACGCAGGTCATAGCAGATCGCCAGGCCAACTGTTACGCCATCGATATCGACCGTGACGATCTCATCGCCCGGCGCGATCGTGGCTGATTCGCGATACGATGCCACGCCATCGATCTCCACATCGAACATGTGGATCTTGCTGTATTTCGCGATCATTTCGCCGCTGGGCGAAATGACCGTCGCCGTGTTGTAGAGCCGGGGATCGCCGTCTCGCGACTCATGCCAGGTACCGCTGTGGATGTACATGCCATGCCGAATTGCCCTGGCCGCCAGTAGCTCCGTCAATGGACCCGGAATCGGTTCGGCGTTCGGTTGATTGCCGGAATCGGCGCCGAGATAGGGCCAGATCTCCGGCAGGACGACAAGCCGCGCACCGGTTTCCGCAGCCCGATCGATCAAATCCAGAGCGGATTCGATGTTTGCATTCTTATCGTCTCGCGAATTGAGCTGGGCTATCGCCACGTGGAGATGCCGGGGGCCGATGCCGGTGAAATCGCTCATGGTACCTATCCCTGCCTGGAGCACTGATAGACGATCACTGCAGATTGGCATCTTACCACCGGAAGCTTTTCCCGATCAGCCTGTCCGCTGCGGTCCCCGTAACGTATCCTTATTGAGGTTAGACAGCCAGCAATTGTTCTGGCTCGCCGCATGCACCTGGCGGTTTATTCATGTTGACCACTGGGCAACTTTCGCCGAACGAACAACGACAATAGCCGCCTGCATGCCGCAGTTTCGCCCGGCGGGGATATGCGGACAGGACCGGGAGGAATCATGACAGAGACAATGAGCACTACAGACACTGCCCAATCACCGACCGACCTGCGGGACTGGTTCACTGACGGTTTGCGCTCAAAGCTCAACGAAAAGGGTTACCCCGTCGTCGAGGGGGAGCAGCCAGCAGAACGTGGGGGAATTGCCCTTCACCCGGTCGATACAAGCGCCCCGCGCAGTTTCCGGCGGCGCAACAGGGCAGTATTTGTCGTGGGCATCGGTCAGGCGGATGACGCTCCGGAAGTCCCTCTGGCAACGCTCTATCCGCTTCAGCTGCGTTCGCTCGGCAACATTTTCGTGCTGGTCGTCAGAAATGGGTATGGCGGACAGCGTGAGGCATTTGTCTCGACGCTCGAGCAGGGCTCCTATTCGTTTCGATACAACGGTGATGATGGTGAATTCTTCGAACGTGTCGTCGAGCGCCTGGCGCCGCTGGCGACCTCGAATCTGATCATCGAGAACGAGTTCGTTCCCGATTTGGAGCCCGAGCTCTGGGATGGCGACGAGATCACCGCGTCGATTACCAGGGCGGGCAAAAAGCTGGACGAGCTCGATCTCCTGCCGTCGCCGTTTCCAATCGACGACTACCTCCCAGAGGGCGATCTCCGGCATCTCAAGCAGATGTTCAACATCGGGGGATTGAGCTACGGTAATGTCTCCGCCCGCAAGGACGAGCTTCGCTTTTGGATGAGCGCCAGCGGGGTCGACAAGAGCAGCCTGGAAGAAGTCGGCACGGAGATCCTGATGGTTACCGACTTCATCCCCGAACGAAAAGCGATGCGGCTCAGTGTGCCGCCGCATGTGAACCCTCGGCGCGTTTCCGTCGATGCCATCGAGCACTTCATGATCTATCGAGAGCATCCCTCTGTCGGCGCGATCCTGCACATTCACGCCTGGATGCCGGATATCGCTTCGACGAACATCAACTTTCCCTGTGGCACCATCGAGTTGGCCTCGACAGTTGCCGACCTCGTCCGCCAGGCGCCGGATCCCGGTCATGCGGTGATCGGGCTGCGCAACCATGGCTTGACGATCACCGGCGAAAGCCTCGACGAAATCTTCGATCGAATTCAGGACAAGGTCATTCGCCAGGTGCCCATGGTTTGACCGAGGCGATATGTCCTCAGTCTGTCAAGCAGATGACGAGTCACCTGAAACGTCTATCGGACTACCGATCTTTACCCGAGCAGTGACAACGCACATCGAGCGGCTCACAACGCACATTTCGCCAGGGGCTGTCATGAGCAATACCGCACTTCAGTACCGTTTTTCCATTCCGAACTATCTGAAAGTGCGGGCGGCGGACCGGCTGCCGTTTCGGACGCTCCGCGCCGGGCATATCCCCGGGTTAGAACTGATCGAGGCAGAACCCGCAGCACTTCCCGGCGCGGAGTGGGTACGTGTGCGGCCGCGATTGACTGGTATTTGCGGAAGCGACATTTCGATGCTGACCAACCGGTCGGGGCCTTCGCTGATGCCGTTCGTCTCATTTCCCCTCGTTCCCGGACATGAAGTGGTGGGCGAGGTGGCCGAAACAGGCGAGGCGGTTTCCGGTTTGACCATTGGTCAGCGGGTTGTTCTCAACCCGGTCATCTCCTGCCAAATGCGTGGTCTCGACCCATGCCGGTCCTGCGCCTCAGGAATGCCTGGGCTGTGCATGCGCAGCGCTGAAGGTGAGCTCTCACCTGGCATGCTCACGGGATTCTGCCGCGATTTGCCTGGAGGCTGGTCGGATGAAATCATCGCCCACCGATCGCAGATCGTCCCCATTCCCGAGTCCATAGACGATCGTACCGCCGCACTAATCGAACCATTCAGCGTTGCGGTGCACGCGGTGCTCGGCAATCCTCCCGGCGCGAATGACAAAGTTCTGATCATCGGCAGTGGCACGATTGGACTGCTGGTGCTGGCGGCGTTGCGAATGCTCGGTCATGCCTCCTCGGTTACGGTTCTGGCCCGCCACACGCTCCAGAGCGAGATAGCGCAAAAGTTCGGCGCAACCAACGTGATGAAGAGCGGCAAGGCGGGCGACGCAGCATTGCAGGTAGCTGGAGCGCGAGCGTTTCAGCCGTTGCGCGGCCCGAAAGTCTATGCCGGGGGTTTCGATGTTGTCTACGACTGTGTCGGCTCGTCCAAGAGTGTCGACGAGGCTCTGCGGGTTTCGGGTCCTCGAGGGCGACTGGTGCTGGTTGGTTGCGCGGCGGAAACGCACAAACTCGATCTGACGCCGATCTGGTCGCGGGAGCTCACCATTTCCGGCTGTTACGTGTATGGCCAGGAACACGGCATGCCTGGCTCGCCTCACACATTTCAGGTCGCGATGGACTTGATTCAGAAACATCCGGAGATCGATCTTTCGCAGATCGTCACCCACACATTTCCGCTCGCCGAGTGGCAGACCGCCATGCAGGTGAGCCTTTCCCGCGGCAAGCATTCGGCGCTGAAGGTCCTGTTCGACCTGCGGGATTGAGTGAACGGAATTCATCCTAGTACGACGCAGTTCGTAAGTCGAGAACTGTGCGCCGGTGATCGCCTTGAAGCGCCGGCCTGTTTGCGATGAAACGCCTGAGACCTCAACGTCAGGAAATCATCCTGCGGCCTCTGAAATTCGCGGACGTGGCATCCGCAACGGCCGATGAGGGGGGGCAGGCTCTCTATGTTGCGTACGCCACAACTGCTGCGACACAGAGCAGCAGGGCGATGACGACCAGCATGATCATTATCGCCTGGCAGCCGCGGGCGGCTGAGGCGACGTCCTGTGGGGCGATATTGCTGTCGTCTGTAAGGTCGTCGTCGAAGAAACTCACGACTCCGACATGTCGCTCTCTACCGGTTTGAGTGATAGTCGCCAGACGTGGACCATCCGGGTTACGGCGGTCAGATGGGTGCCAATGGCCAAAATCCAGAGCGCCCATACCGGTTTGCCGATAAGCAGGCCCACCGATAGCAATACGACGCGCTCAGTCCGTGCCAGCATCCCGACCGAAGCACCCCAGCCGGCGGCTTCGGCCCTTGCCCGCGCGTAGCTGATCATCAGAGCGCCCGTTGCAGCAGCGAGAGTCAACAGAGACCCGGTTTTCCATTCATTGGTGGCATCGAGCAAATGGTAGAGCAAACCGAAATAGACGACGATTTCCGAGTATCGGTCGACGGTTGAATCAAGAAACCCGCCAAAGGCGCTGCCCTTGCCGGTTGCACGGGCAACCGAACCGTCGAGCATGTCGAAACCGCTCGAAAAAAGGAGAAGCACGCCGCCAATTTGGAGATGTCCCAGGCCGATGATCACCGCGACGACGCAGTTCAGCACAAAGCCGATGATCGTCAGTATGTTGGGGGTTAGCCCGAGATTTCCCAGGAAGGCACCGACGACGAGCAGTTGCTTTCTGGCCCAGGTGCCGATTCGCTCTGAAATCATCGACTACCCTGGGCAAGCGCCGGCTGACGGCGCGCAAGCGCAATGTCGTAGACCTTCAGCACCTGCGCGGCAACGCTTGGCCAAGCGTATTTCTCTGCGGTTTTTCGCCCCGCGGTGCTCAACCGATTGCAGAGCGATGTGTCTGACAACAGGCGGACGACAGCCAGCGCAATTGCCATCGAGTCTTTTGCCTGGACGAGTAACCCATCGAGATTGTTGGTCATAACGCTGGCGTAGCCCGGTATGTCGCTGGCAACCACCGGTTTGCGTGAGGCCATGGCCTCGAGCAATACCAGCCCGAAACTTTCGCCATGGATGGATGGCGCACAAAAAAGATCGCAGCTGGAGTAATAGCGAGGCAGATCGGCCGAAGGCACTTCACCAACGAATTCCACACCACGTATGAGGTATCGCTGCAGGAGATCGGAAAACCTGGCCGGATCTCCTGGGCCCACCACGGTCAGGCGCGCCGTGGGGAATTGTTGCTGGATCATTGGCATCGCCCGGAGCAGATATTTGAAGCCTTTGCGCGCCTCGTTGAATCGCCCGACGAAAAGGATGCGTGGCCCACTCTCCGGCCATGGAAAGGGATCAACATCCTCGCTGTAGCGGTCGATGTCGATGCCGTTGGGGATGATCCGGTAATCATCTGGGAAGTGTTGCTCGATGTTCCGCCTTGCAGGTTCGGAAACGCAAATTCGCTCATCGAGCCTGCTCATCAGAAACGCAAAGTAGGGCTTGAGCATCGTGTACCAGGGGTTCGTTTCCCGCGCGGCG
>JBFWRO010000002.1:0-19331 GCA_050248865.1 Thermomicrobiales bacterium
CGAAGTCCAGCATGCCGGGACCCGCGGTTGTGCGCTGGTACAAGGAATCGGGAGGCAACCGGATCACCGTTGGCACAGATTCCCACACAGCCAGAACCGTCGGTTCGGGCGTGCAAGAGACGCTCGAGATGTTGAGACTGTGCGGCATGACGGATGTGCTCTCGTTCCGGGGGCGTGAGAGTGCGCCCGTTTCAATCGAAACGCTGTTGGAGAACTCCAGGCTCCCAGCCCCCGAGACGCATCCCAGCGCATGACTGCTCCTCCTGGCCGTCACGCACCGCAATGGAGCGACGACTGGAAACCTCCCCGGTGGACTGATCGGCCAAAGCGCCAGTCACGATCGGCATCGGGTACGAAAACCGGGCAACCGCCGGTCGAACCGCGCCGCCAGGCGTCCTACGCCGAGCGGCCCCGCGAAGTGCCGGGAGACCTTCTTCTCCTGGCCGTCGCACCGGCAGTCACGTCTCTCATGGCCGTGGTGCTTTGGGTACTCACGCCACTTCCGGGTGCCGGACCTTCTCCGGCGCCGTTGTTTCTGATCGCGTTGGTGCAGATTGCGGCGATTGCCATCACCAGGGATGACCGTCCAGCGCCGCTCCACCTGCCCTGGCTGACCCATTTGGCAGCGTCGGTAGGATTGCTTCCTCTGCTGGCTATCCAGGTCAGTCTCCTGCGAGAGCCCTATGTGTCATTGAGTGAAGGTTCAGCATGGCCGGCGATAGTGGCCACCGTTGTGGCGCTGGGATTTGCCACAGTTCTTGCGATCTCTACCGCGGTGCGCTTCTGGCGTCAGCCCGATCAGGCATCGCTCGTGTTTCTTCCGACGGCGCTTCTCATCCCCGCCGCGATCGGCCAGCGATCCGAAATGACGATATCGCGCGGACTGGCGATTCTGGCGCTTGCGATGATCCTCGGTGCGGTGGCGAGCGTCGCTGCCGCCGCTCTGAAACTGGGCTTCCGCCTCGTCGTCCCCCCAGTGATTCTGGGTGTCGAAATTGTCCTGTTGTGGGCGCTGGGCTTCGGACCGGTGCTTCACCCGACGAGCGGAAGCGTCGTGCGTTTCCTTTACTTGATGCTGCTTTTCGCCGCAATCGTTCTGGTCATCGTCGTGCCGCTGATTTCAGTCTGGTTGAGACGCTCTTCGGCCGGACTGCCGCCTCCACCAAGACCCGGCGTCCCCAGAAACTGAGCGCATCCTCGGCAGTCGATTTGACGACCAGGGATGCGCCCAGCGGAAGGTCAGCGTGGAACGCTCAGATTACTCGTGCCCGTTCTGAGAGAGGCTCACCAGTGGGTCGATTTCCTCGGACTTCGGCTCGACCGCAGTGACCGAGACCACTGTCTCGCCGTCCTTCATCCGCATCAGCGTTACGCCCTGCGTGGCGCGGCCGATACGAGAAATCTGCGTTGCCGGAAGGCGAATGACCTGACCCCCGGAACTGATCAGCACCACGGTATGCTCGTCTCCCACCATCGCCGCCGCCACGACGTGACCTGTGCGTTCGGTGAGCTTCATGGCCGTCACGCCCTTGCCGCCACGTCCCTGACGCGGGAATTGCTCAGTGGAGGTTCGTTTTCCGAGTCCCCGGGAGGCGACCACGAGCAGATCGCACTGGTCCGTGACCACTTCTGACGCGATAACGCGGTCGCCGGCGGTCAGCCGAATGCCACGTACTCCAGCCGCGGGCCGGCCCATGGGCCGGACGTCGCTCTCGTGGAAGTGGATCGCCTGGCCTCGCTCCGTGACGAGAATGACCTCGTTCTCCCCCGAGCTCATCCGAACCCAGGCCAGCTCATCCCCCTCGTCCAGACTGATTGCGATCATTCCGTTCGAACGAACCGCCTGGAACTGTTTCAGCTCGACCCGCTTGACCGTTCCCAGACGAGTCGTGAAAAAGAGATAACCACCCTGCCGGAAGTCCTTCACCGTCAGCAGCGTGGTCACGCTCTCGTCTGGCTGCATGTTGATGACATTGACGATTGGCAGGCCTTTGGCCGTTCGCCCGGAGTCCGGAAGCTCATGCACCTTGACTTGATAGACCTTGCCGCGGTTCGTGAAGACGAGCAGGTTGTCGTGGGTGTTGGCGGTGATGATGTGCTGAACGCCATCTTCCTCGCGCATCTTCACCCCGGTCACGCCCTTCCCGCCGCGATGCTGGGTGCGGTAGACGTCGTTGGAGATCCGTTTCACATATCCACGGTTCGTAACGGTCACCAGCACATCGACCTCGGGGATCAGGTCCTCCTCGCTCAAGTCGGAAGAGACTTCCTTGATGTCGGTCCGTCGTGCGTCCCCGTACTTGGCCTTGAGCTCTTCCATGTCCTGGCGAATGACCTCGAGAATCAGACGGGGATCGCCAAGAAGTGCTTCGAGCCGCGCAATCTCCGCAAGAAGTTCGTTGTACTCATCCTCGATCTTCTGTCGTTCCAGCGCAGCCAGCCGGGCCAGCCGCATGTCCAGAATGGCATTGGCCTGCGCTTCACTAAACTCGAAGCGGCCCATGAGATTGTTTCGGGCATCCTCGGTGGACTGCGACCCTCGGATCAGCGCGATGATCTCGTCGATGTGATCGAGTGCTCTCGTCAATCCTTCCAGAATGTGCGCACGCCGCTTCGCTCGATCGAGCTCATATTGCGCTCGGCGAGTAATGGCCACCTGGCGGTGGCCCAGGTACTCGGTTAGCGCCCGTCTCAGAGACAGCACCCTCGGCTGTGATCCGCCATCGACCAGCGCCAGCATGTTCACGCCAAACGACTGCTGAAGCGCAGTGTGCTTGAACAGATTGTTCAGCACCTTCATCGGCTGCGAATCGCGCTTCAGCTCGATGATCATCCGCATGCCCTTGCGGTCCGACTCATCACGCAGGTCGCTGATGCCGTCCAGTTTCCCTTCCTTCACCTGCTCGGCGATCCGCTCCATTAGCGTGGCCTTGTTCACCTGATAGGGGAGTTCGGTGACGACGATCTGAAATCGGTTGCCTCGTGCTGATTCCTCGATGAAGGCCTTGGCCCGGATAACGACCCGCCCGCGCCCCGTTGCGTAGGCCGCTTTGATCCCTTCCGTTCCCAGAATTGTTCCCCCGGTCGGGAAGTCGGGCCCCGGAACGATCTTCACCAGCTCGTCTACCGTCGCTTCTGGATGATCGATCAGATAGGTGATCGCGTCGCAAAGCTCACTAAGATTGTGTGGAGGGATGTTCGTCGCCATGCCGACGGCGATACCCGATGAGCCGTTCAGCAACAGGTTCGGCAAGCGCGATGGCAGAACCTTGGGCTCTTGCATCGAGGCGTCGTAATTCGGCTGGAAGTCGACGGTCTCCTTATCGATGTCGAGAAGCAGCTCGTCGGCAATCGATGTCAGCCTGGCCTCGGTGTAACGCATGGCCGCGGCCGAGTCACCGTCGATCGAACCGAAGTTGCCCTGACCGTCGACAAGCGGATACCGCATGTTGAAGTCCTGCGCCATGCGTACCAGCGTGTCATAGATCGCGCTGTCACCATGGGGGTGATAGCTCTTCATCACCTCGCCGACGATGCCGGCGCTTTTTCGGTATCGCGTGTTCGAGCGCAGGCCCATCTCCCACATGGCAAAGAGCACACGCCGGTGTACCGGTTTCAGCCCGTCGCGAGCATCGGGAAGCGCGCGTTGCACGATGACGCTCATCGCGTAGTCGAGATAAGTCTGCCGCATCTCCGAGTCGATGCTGGCCAGTTGCACGTTTCCGATATCCACTCAGTAGCTCCTACGGGGTCATGCCAATATTGTCCGCAAACAGACCCCTAATTCTACCACGCATCACGCATTCGCGTTGCCATAACGACACTGTACGTACGCATGTCTTCGACCGTTTCGGAAGACAGAATGAGGGCCGCCGAAAACTCGGCGGCCCTCTTGCTCGCGACGATGCGTGACACGTCCGCTCAGGTCAGCGGTTTCCCGCACTCTGAGCAGAATTTCGCCGTCCCGGAGTTTGCAGCTCCGCAGTTGGCGCAGGTCTGTGAGACCGGCGTGCCGCATGACGGGCAGAAGTTCGCGCCAGCAGGAACGGACTTGCCGCAATTGGCACACGGCGCACCGGCGGGAACCGACTGCTGCGCTGGTTGCTGCGCCGGGGCTGGCTGTGACAGCGCGCCAGCCATCGCCTGACCCATTGCTGCTCCAGCTCCCAGGCCAACACCGATTCCTGCAGCGCCGCCGCCAGACGGGTTCTGCGCCGCATCCCGCATTGCCTGCGCGGTCTGGAACTGGGTATATGTCTGCATGTCGCCGATTGCTGCCATGCTTGATCGCTCATCGATGCGCTTCTGGACGTCCTCGGGTGGAGTGATGCCTTCGATCTGGAACGTCACCAGCCGAAGGCCGATCCGCTGAAAGTCGTCAGCCAGGGCCAGGCGCGCACCATTTGCCAGTTCCATCGTCATTCCCGGCAAATCGAGAATAGAGGTATGCGTTCCGCCAAGGAGATCGTTGAATTCATTGAGAATCAGGCTTCTCAGGAAATCCTCGATCGCTGAGAGGCTATACCCCCCGCGCGTCCCAACGACATGCGTGACAAAGAGTTGCGGATTGTCGACTTGCATCGAGTACGTCCCGAATGCCCGCAATCGGACCATCCCGAGATCGCTGTCCCGATACGTCAGAGGCTGCGTCGTGCCCCATTTCAGGCTGGTGAACTCGCGCAAAGCGACGAAGAACACTTCTGCGGTAAACGGGGATGTCCCTCCGAAGGGCAGCCCGATCAAGGATGTCAGCAGGGGGATGTTATTGGTCGACAGCGTGTGCCGCCCAGCGGAAAACGTGTCCAGCGCCTTGCCGTCACGAACGAAAACGGCCGATTGGCTCTCACGCACCACAAGCTGAGATCCAAGAACGAATTCACCCGATCCTCGCTCCGGAACCCGGTGAACGACCTGGTCAGGTCGTTCGTCCGGCCATTGAATCAGGTCGATGATGGCCATCGATTTCCCCCTCTCAACAACGTCACGCCGGTCAAGACGTGGCGCCGGAACCGAGCGACGCGGAGCCTCCGCTCTTCAATGCCTCCAGCTCGGCTTCGATGGCGTCATCGACTTCCAGTTCGGCGAACTGTGTTTCGAATGACGACGAATCGAGCTCGAGCAGAGCAGCGGCCTCGGCCTCGTCCTGCCGGATCTTGCGCTCCATTCGGTCCAGGTCCGCACTGGGATCGAACGGCGAGAACGAGGAAATTTGCTCGGTAAGCTGTCGCTGCGCGCGTGCTCGCTTCTGTCGGGCAAGCATGGAGTCCCGCTGGCTCAGTGTCGCCTGATACTTCGCCTCGAGGTCTCCGAGCTGTTGCTTGAGACGGGCCACCGCGTGCTTCTGCACTTCCAGTTGCTCGGCATAAAGTTCCGCGTTTTCCGTACTGTCTCGCTTGCGGCGCAAGGCTTCGCGAGCCAGATCATCTTTGCCGGCGCCCACAGCCCGCTCGGCTTTGTCACCCCAGGCTGATGCCAGCTTCTCAGCGTCAGCAAGGTCGGCCGCAAGGAGTTTTTCCTGGGCGACCATCGTCGCTACTTGGCCGCGAGCATCATCGATACTCGAGGCCATGTCGCGCAGAATCTGATCGATCATCACCTCAGGATCTTCAGCGCGGTCCAGCAGATCGTTGACGTTGGCCCGCACAATTCGAGAAATTCGATCGGTAATGCCCATGTATCTTCCTTTCTGTTTATTTCGTAGATGGCTTCCCGTAGATCGAGAGATCGTCCGGGTGAACGCGATGCCCCGCCAAGTATCGTTCATCTGCGCCCGACACCAGCCGAAACGCGACGTTGTCTTCTCCCTCCTCGTAGCACGTTACCAGCGCATCTGCCTTGATCGAGCTTCCGCCCGCTCGTATCGTTCGTCCGCTGCCTGCAAGCGTCCAGGCGACGCTGCCGGTGTCGCTCCCTGATTGATTCTCGGTGAGCAGCGCGATGAGCTGCTCCCCCCGATCGGCAATGCAGAGCCACCGGTCAGGTTCATGTTCGAGATGCAGGAAACGCACCCGATGCACTCCATCACTGACGTCGATGATCGCGTCGACGAGAAAATCTTCATCGAACCAGGCGATGGCGTCCCCTACGGCGATGTCGATAGGCTGTGACGGTGCTTCCGTCTCTTCATCCAGAGGCGTGAAAAGACTGCGCGACGCGGCAGGAGACGCCGTTTCCACGACGGCGTTCCGCGCGGCGAGGTGGTCGATGATTCCCTGGACGGCGCCGGACGCCCGCTGCAACGTTTCCTGTACCGAGCCTCCGTGGGCAAGATCGGCTTCGATACTGGAGAGCTGACTGTCCAGTTGACTGACCTTCATTCCGAGACCCTTGTCGAAAAGATAGAGTTGATTGAGGGCCCGTTCATCGACCGGTGTGTCCGAGAAGATTCCCCCGTATCCATAGCGTTGTGTCCGCACGAGGTTGCCGGCGTGATTGAGCTGACGCACCAGCGATTCAATACCGGACACGGCGTCGAGCTGGCGCTGCGCGACCAGTGAAGCGCCCCCGCGCTCGACGCGCTGAGCGATGCTCTCGAGTTGATTGGCAATTGATTCCCGCAGCCTGCGATCCGTGTCGCGGCGACGTTCTTTGTCCCGATATCCCGAGTAGCCGGGGAGCCCGTCCAGAAAGGTCTCGATGCGATCCATTCAATTGCCTCCGTAGTTCCACCCAGCCTCGGTCAGCTGAGAAAGATCTCTGCACCGCAATATGGGCATTTGATCATGCCTTTCCCGGCAAGCTCGAGTTTTCCGCCGCAATTCGGACATGCCCCCAGCGAGGAAAGTTCCGTTGCCTCCACCGAGTACAGCACACCTGACTTCCAATCGATGTAACCACTGAAGATGCCTCGCCCAACCAGGTCGTAGAGATCGTTTTGAATCTGGTCTCGACTGGAATTCATTTCCAGCACCAGATCGTTGATCGAGACTTGTCCCTGTGCCATCACGGCGTTGAGCAACTTTCGCTGCTGTTCGATTCGGGCTATCGTTTTTTCCTCACGAAGCCCGTGCACGAGGAAGTACAGCCCTCCGCCTACCATTGGCAGGACGATAACGCCCAAAGCCAGCACAATGCCAAAAATGGCGGCTGCAGTATCGAGCTTGTCGTCGTTCAGCCCGCTGATCAGCCAGGCGAGTATCGCCGCGCCGAGGATAAGCCCGGCCACGATAAGCAGCATTCCAACGAGCTTGCCTGACGATTTCATCCAGTTTGCTCCAGCTCACGAGAAAGAAACGCCATTGCCGCCTCTGACCAGCCCAGTGAGTCGCCTCGCAGGTCTTCACCGTCGCGCACTGCCCTCAACACCCGCAACGTAGTCCGCGCGGCGCGCTCCCAGGTGAATCTTCCACTCCAGACCCGGCCGGCGTCGATCATCCGCTGGCGAGTGTCGCTGGAGGTGAGCGTAGCCTCGGCAACCGTGATGACCTCTTCGAGATCTCCCGGTGCGGCGAATCTCGCCGCAGGGCCACAGACTTCCGGCAGCGCCCCCGAACCCGCGGCTACGACCGGCGCCCCGCAGGCCATCGCTTCGAGCGCCGGCAGACCGAAGCCCTCGTACCAGGAAAGAAGCATAAACAAGTCAGACGTCCCGTAGAGGGCGGGGACGTCTTCCAGAGGAACATATCCGGGTAAGCGAATGGACGAGGAATGGGGAGACGCTTCGGCCAGTCGCTTCACAGCGTCAGCAGCCGGTCCAGCCGCGCCAGCCAGAACGAGATCGATGTCATGTCCGCGATCGCGCAGAACTTCGAAAGCTCGAATCGTTGTGTCGAGATTCTTTCGTCGGTGCAGAGTGCCAAGGGTCAGAATGTATGGCCTGTGCAACCCGTATCGCTCGCGAAGCACATCCTGTTCGGAGGTCGAAGGAGCGCGGAACCGCGAATCTACCCCGTGGTAGATAACCGAGACGCGAGCCGGATCGATCCCATACTGATCGATAAGGTCGCTTCGCGTCTGTTGAGACACGGCGATGAGATGCTCCGCCGCGCGGCAATTCCACCGCGTTGCGGAATCGAGTTCCTTGCGTTCTTTCCTGGAAAAAACCTTTGGCACGGCGCGATAGGCGATATCGTGGATCGTCACCACCGACTTTGGATGCCGGATCGGGATGACGTGTGCGGGAACGAACAGCGCTCCCGGTGGATGAGCCTGAACTTCCCGCGCGAGTCGCGTGTGCGTCCACAATCGTTGCTGTGCGATCGGTCGGTAGAAGGGGCCTTCCGGCATCTCTGCGGGAACGACGCGGTCGTTCAGATACACGACGAGTTCGCCTGGTTCGGCGATCGACGCGAGTCTCCGCAGCAGCTCGAACGAATAGGTTTCTGTTCCGGTCAGCGGTCTGCCGGTCAGCCGGCTGCCATCGAACCCTATCGTCCGCGCCACGTCGCCGTCAGCTGAGGTCACTCATCATTGGTCCAAGCGCGAACATGAAGTCTCCCTTGCAGGCGACGTCACCATTCACGGTAGCCACCCCCGTACCCGTTCCAATATTCCGTCGAATCTGCCCGAGTTCGACTTCGAGCCGCAGCGTGTCTCCAGGACGAACCTGGCGCTTGAAACGCACGTTGTCGATCCCGGCGAAAAACGCAAGCCGCCCCTTGAACTCTTCGATCTGTCCCAGCGCGATGCCGCCCACTTGCGCCAGCGCTTCCACGATCAGCACACCCGGCATCACCGCGTACTGCGGGAAGTGGCCCTGAAAAAACGGCTCGTTGATCGTGACATTCTTGATGCCTACTGCGCGTTTCCCTGTTTCGATCTCGACAATGCGATCGACCAGGAGAAACGGATACCGGTGCGGGATGATCTTCTGGATCTCCTCGGCGCTGAGTTCCTGCTTCTCATCGGCCATCGGAACATTCCTCCATATCGGCCCCTCTCAATGCAAATTGATGAGCTGATCTCGAGCTGGGCCGACACCCATCATGCTCACCCGAACCCCGGTAACCTCCCTAATGCCTCGAACAAAGGCCAGAACCCCCGCCGGCAGGTCAGCTTGTCTTCGCAGGGAGGTGATGCTCGTCAGCCAGCCGTCGCACGCTCGGTAGACCGGTTCCACCTTGGCGTACTGATCCAGATCGGCTGGAACATGTCGAAGCGGCTGGCCGTCGAGCGTATACGCCTCGGCCACGAGGATCTCCGGGAACATATCGAAAACGTCAGTAAGCGTCAGCGCGATCTCGCTGACGCCATTCAGCCGGCATGCGGAACGCGCGGCAACGCCATCGAACCAGCCGGTTCGCCGTGGACGCCCCGTGGTTGTGCCATATTCGCGTCCTCGCGTGCGAATCAGCTCTCCCGTATCACCATGGAGCTCGGTTGGCATGGGACCCGCCCCCACCCGCGTGCTATACGCTTTGAACACGCCGATGACTCGGTCGACCTGTGTCGGCGCGATTCCTGCCCCTTGACATGCGCCGGCTGCTGACGGCGAGGAAGAAGTGACATACGGATACGTCCCGTAATCGATATCGAGCATGACCCCCTGCGCGCACTCCACGAGCACGCGTTTACCGGCGTCCAGGACGTCCTGCACCGCCTGTTCTGCTGGCCCCACAAATGGCCGGAGCTTCTCAGCGACCTCTGCAAGATCGCGCAGAATCTCGCTTTCGCTAACAGACCCAGCCTCCAGAAAAGCACTGTGCATGCGGAGCTGGTGCTCGACCTGACGCCTGACGCTATCGGGATTCAGGAGATCGACCATCCGCAGTCCGCGGCGCGAGACCTTATCGGCGTATGCCGGTCCGATGCCTCGCAAAGTCGTTCCTATCGACCGATCCTCCCTCAGCGACTCCTCGTAGCGGTCGATGGCGACATGAAATGGAAGCACGACATGCGCGCGTTCCGAGATCAGCAGATTGCTCGTGTCGATGCCGCGCTCTTGAAGCCCGGCCAGCTCGCTGGCGAGCGCGATTGGATCGATGACCACTCCCGCCCCAATAACCGACGTGCAGTCTGGATTGAGAATCCCCGACGGGACGAGGTGCATCTTGAACACGCCGTCTTCGGTCTCGATCGTATGACCGGCGTTGCTCCCGCCATTTGCCCGAACAACCATCGAAGCCGTTGGCGACAGGGCATCAGTGATCTTCCCCTTGCCTTCGTCTCCCCATTGTCCGCCGAGAATGACTGCCGCGGGCATGATTTCTATCCAGTCGCTTTCTAGCGCCACGCTCTGAACATTGCGCTGCTCAGAGAACCTGACCCACGCGCCAATGCTCGGTTACCGGCTATGTTCTACGAGTGCTATTGAGTTCGTCGAGCAGGCTGAGCATCCGCTCGCGCATATTGAGAATGACTTCGGCTCCGGGCAGATTCACACCAAGATCGACCATAAGCCGCTCGATCAGCTGAATCCTCTCGATCGCCTGATCATTGTACAGGCGCTGGCTTCTGCTTTCTCTGACAGGGGCGATCAGTCCCACCCGTTCGAGGTATTGCACCCGGCGCACGGTGACGCCCGCTCTCGCCGCCACAATTTCCACCGTCAATTCCTGAGAGGTCAGTTCGAGCCTGGGCTGAGTGGAACCTGGCTGCGGTCCGCGTGACCGCTGCGAACCAGTCATGACGAAGACTCCCGCATTGCTCGCATCTCTTCGACCAGTTGCTTCTCTCGTGCACTGAGTTTTGCCGGGAGAACGACGTTGGCCCGGGCCAGAAGGTCGCCCCGCTCGCCTGACTTGCTTTTCAGAATGGGCATTCCCATGCCGCGCAACCGGAAGACTCTCCCCTGCTGTGTCGCTTCCGGAATTGTCAGTGCGACCTGGCCGGTCGGTGTCGGCACAAGAACTTCACCGCCCAGCAAGGCGGTATAGAGCGGAACGTCGACTGCGACACGCAGGTTATTGCCTTCTCGTTCGAACCGGTTGTCGGACCGCACGGTGACGTTCAGGTACACGTCGCCGGATGGACCGCCATGTAACCCGGGACTGCCCTGACCCGCAACACGCACCTTGCTGCCGGTGGCGACGCCCGGTGGGATACTCACCTCGATCGACCTCGATCGGGGCACGTAGCCGCTCCCATCACAGGTGGGACAGGTCGAATTTCGAATCAAACCGGTGCCATTACAGGTCGGACAGATCTCTTGCGATTGAATGTCGAACCTGCGAGAGGTTCCGCGGAACGCTTCCTGGAACGTGACTTCGACATTCGCGTCGAGATCCTGTCCCCGTCGCGGTCTGGTGTCCGGGGCGCCGAAACTGCCCGATCGCCGGCTCTGCGAACGACCCCCGAACAGCGTATCGAAGAAGGACGAGTATCCACTTGGTTCTTCGCCCATATCCCCATACTCGAAGGTCGCCGACCTGCCGCCTCCGGAACCCGAGAACCAGGTCCCAAAGTCGTCACCGCCCGCGCTGCGGTACTGACCGCCAGCTGGTTCATCGCCAGTGAAACCTGCTTCCTGATAGCGCTTCCAGTCTTCGCCATATCGGTCGTAGAGCTTTCGCTTGTCTGGATCGGAAAGAACCTCATACGCCTCGTTCAGTTCCTTGAAGCGCTCCTCCGCAGCAGCGTCGCCCGGATTGATATCGGGATGGTGCTTCCGCGCCAGCTTCCGGAACGCCGAGCGGAGCGCCTTTTCATCCGCTCCACGCTCGACCTCGAGAATCTTGTAGTAGTCCTTGAATTCGACTTTGGCCAATGGTCTTACTCGTTATTCTCTGCGGTGATGGTCGCTTCCGTGGCAACCGCACCGGAAGCGTTGCGTGCTGCTCCGCCGCCAATGAAAGAGTTTGGCATAACGCGGTTGACCCACGCCAACGCAAACCCGGAGCCAATCGCGACGGGCGCTCCAACCCAGGGGAGTGCGATGGCCAGTATCGTCACGACCACCGCCAGGGTGTCCTCGACGAGACTCACGATCGAGTTGGCCGCTCCGCTTGACTGCTGAGTGATTTTGACGCGATTGAGCGCCTTCCAGGCATGAACGGCGCCCGCGACGAACAGCCCGATAAGCATAGCGACGATCTCGTCGACCTCGCCCTTGCCATCCGTAACGGCCATCACCAGGAACATGCCCGCCGCAGGCCTCAGCGCCGTGTTGATCAGGTCGTTGAAATGGTCGACTCGGGGAATCTTGTCGATGATCAGATCGACGGTCAACAAAATGAGCAGAACAACGATGCCGCCGGTCGATGAGATGACGTCGAATGGCTTCTGCAGCTCCACCGACGTCGAAATCTTGTCCGCCAGCGCAAGACCGAGCAACGGGATATAGGCATTGATACCCGCGCATGCCGCCAGCAGGATGCCTGTCAGCGTGTTGGTCAAGTGCGTGGAACCTCAGATGTGGACGGGTGCGCGCGCCCAAGTTCGGGCGGCAAAGTATACCATCCGCCCTGACGACGGGGCCGTTACCGCGGGATGCGCCAAAAAATCCAGAAACGGCTCAGCTGACTGAGCGGCCAGTACTACGCATATGACCGGAGAACGGTAACCAGCTTGCCCTGAATCTCGACATTTTCGGGAGTGGTGAAGATAGGTTCCATCGTCATGTTGGCTGGCTGCAATCGTACCTTGCCATTCTCATGGTAAAGCTTCTTCAGCGTCGTTTCCTTTTCGTCTCGCAGCCAGACCGCAACCGTGTCCCCGTTTTCACACGTTTCCTGCTGGCGGAGCACCACGACATCGCCGTCATTGATCAAGGAGTCGATCATCGACGTCCCTTTGACGCGCAATGCAAAGAGATTCCGGCCCCCATCGGGAACAATATCGGTGCTGAGCTCGATCGTTTCGAGCGGTTCCGCCGCAGCAAAATCGTCGGGAACAGGAATCGGCAGACCAGCGGCGATCTGCCCGATCACCGGAAGCGCCACGACATTCCGCCGGCCGGGCGTTCGGCCGACAAGCTCGATTCCTCGCGAGATATTGCGATTGCGCCGAATCAGATTGTGTGCTTCGAGGACTTTCAGGTTGTAATCGACAACGCTGGTCGACGAAATTCCCAGTTCACCTTGAATATCGCGGATCGTGGGTGGATAGTCATTCTCATCGAGGAATGTCTCGATAAAATCCAGAATCGCGCGTTGACGTCGAGACAAGTCCTTCATCAGTGTGGCTCCTCAAATACGTTGAACGGGCTCACGCATTCGTATGCACGGAGTATAGGAGCGAACAAGTGTTCGTGTCAATATTGTGACTGATCTGGCAATGCCTCCGGAATCCTCTGACGACAGGCCGGTAGATCGTCTGGAGCACGCTCTGACAAAATTGGAGTACCCGGCAGTCGTCGCCGAGCTGTCCAGGCGCTGTCACTATTCGGTGGCTGTTGAACTCGCCAGCCGGCTGGCCCCGTCCATGTTTCACTGGGAAGCGATCGAGCTGCTCAGGATTACCGACGAGGCGGTCGAAATCACCGTCGATCTGCCGGGACTTTCGGTTGGTGGAGCCCGCGATATCCGGCATCTTGTCGACCGCGCAGGAAAAGGAGGCAGGCTTCTGCCCCAGGAGCTGCAGGACACTGCCGATACGGTTTCCGCGGCCCGAATGCTTCGGCAACAAATTCTGGGAACCTCATCAGCAGGGTCACGATTTCCCCGGCTCGTCGATTGGGCGACCGGATTGCTGTTGATGCCGCAGTTCGAAGACTCCATGCGCCGGAGCATCGGCCCTGCCGGCGAAATGCTCGACACCGCCTCCGAGAAGCTGGCTCGCGTCAGACGGGAGGTCCGCATCGCCCACCAGCGGCTGATCGAGCGATTGAACAGGATGATTTCGTCGTCCGGGTTCGCTGGCGCGCTGCAGGATCAGCTCGTGACGACACGCGATGGGCGATACGTCATCCCGGTCAGGTCTGATTCTCGCGGCCAGGTTCCCGGTATCGTCCATGACGCGTCGGCAAGTGGGCAGACACTGTTCGTCGAGCCCATGGAAGTCGTTGAGCTCAACAACCGCTGGCGCGAAGCGCAGCTGGAGGAGCGCCACGAGATCGAGCGCATTCTCGATGAGCTGAGCGCCATTGTTGGCGGTCACGAAGTAGGACTGCTCAGAACCGTAGAATGCCTGGCTGAGATCGACTTCGCTCTTGCCAAGGCTCGGTTGGCGATCGACTGGCGTGCTACTCGTCCCCACATTCTGCCGCCTCCGGACGAGAATGATCGGTCTCGTCGGACGCGATTTCGGTTTCGCCAGGCGCGACACCCGTTGATCGATGCTCGCGTCATTGTTCCGATCGACATCGAGGCGGGAGAGTCATTCCGGGTCCTGTTGATCACCGGACCCAATACCGGCGGCAAAACGGTCGCCCTGAAGACGGTTGGTTTACTGACGATGATGGCCCAGAGCGGCCTCTACGTCACGGCCGCGGATGGCTCACAAACCTCTGTCTTTGGAAAACTCTTTGTGGACATCGGCGACGATCAGAGCATTACCCAAAGCCTCTCTACCTTTTCCAGCCACATCACAAACGTCATTGGCATGCTTCACCGCGTGGATGCTGACAGCCTGGTGCTGATCGATGAGCTGGGCACAGGCACCGACCCTCAGGAAGGCTCAGCGCTGGCCCGCGCAGTCGTCGCGGAGCTGGTCCAACGCGGCCCGATAGTGGTAGCCACAACCCACTTCTCGGAAGTGAAGTCCTACGCCTACGAACGACCAGAGATCGAGAACGCCAGTGTCGAGTTCGACGTGGAAACGTTGAGTCCGACGTACAGACTGATGATGGGCGTCCCTGGCCAGTCGAATGCCTTGTCGATTGCAGGACGCCTGGGCATGCCTGATCGGGTCCTGGAACATGCTCGAACGATGCTCGATCCTGACGCGGTACGCGTCGATGCCTTGCTCGCTGATGTCCAGCGCAAGCGAGCGGACGCAGTGCAGGAGCTCGAGCGAGCGGCCGAGATGAGGCGGCTGGCGGAACGTTTCGCGGCAGAGCGTCAGAACGAGCTCGACGAAGCCCGCCAGTTGAGATATCAGGCGCTCGACGAGGCGCGGATGGAGGCCGAGGCAATCCTCGCGGACAGCCGCAAATCGCTGCGCCGGCTTCAGCGTGCCGCTGCGCAATCGGTCGCTTCACCCGTGCAACACGAAACGTCCCCGTCTGACGATGTAGCGACGATAGCGGCCGCCTCGGCCTCGCTCAGGGAAGCCGCAGAGCGCACGCGGGACCGCCCGCCAACCACGAACGTTATCCGCGAGGGGGACCGGGTTCGCATCCGGTCGCTCGATCAGGAAGGCACGATCGTGCGCGTCGGACTGGCCGAGGCGGATGTGCAGCTGGGCCAGTTGCGGATGACGCGTCCCCTGGAGGATCTCACGCGCATCGGCGGCGCGGTCAAAGAAACGCCCGCCAGGGTGCGTATCAATGCTTCGGCAGCCTCCGTCCCGTATGAGCTCGATCTTCGCGGATATCGCTATGCCGAAGTCCAGCCGGAGCTCGATCGCTATCTCGATGCCGCCATGCGGGCCTCACTGCCGTTTGTGCGGATTATTCATGGTCGTGGCAGCGGGGCGCTGCGCAAAGGCGTTAGCGAATATCTTCGCCAGAGCCCTATCGTCGACAGGTTTGTTGCAGGCAAAGACAATGAAGGTGGCGACGGCGTGACTGTCGTGCATTTTCGGGATTAGGCGGGAATCGCCTCGGCTGGCCGGTGCTCGATTCTTGCGCCTCCGTCTTCGATGGCGTCGATGACGCTGGTCAGCGCTTCTCCCCAGGGAATATCGAGATCCGGCAGGCGAATGCGCACCGACTGAGGGGTGAACTTGACCGCCGGCCCGAGCCTTGCATGAATGCTCTGGCGCTTGAGAGCCGTTGTGTCGACCGGTCGAATGACGATTTCTCGCTCGCGCTCGACCACACTCTCGATCCCCAACTCTTCACAGCGAATCCTCAGAAGAATCAGCGAGAAGAGTCGTTCGACTTCCTCTGGCACCGCGCCGAACCGGTCGGTCAGCTCTTCCCGCATCGCCCCGATTTGCCACGGTTGGGTGATCGCCGAAATACCGCGATAGGTATTGAGTCGCAGCTCGACATCCTGAATATACGACGCCGGAATCAGCGCCGTCAGTGGCAGATCGAGGGTCACTGCGCGCGCTTCTTCCAGAGGCGTCCCGGCCTTGATCTCCTCCACTGCCTGAGAAAGGAGGCGGAGATAGAGCTCGTATCCAACTTCAGCGATGTGCCCGCTTTGCTCCGCTCCCAGGATGTTTCCCGCGCCACGAATCTCCATATCCCTCATGGCCAGCTTGAGTCCCGCTCCAAGCTCCGTCGCCTCCTGAATCGCCTCCAGGCGTGCCTCTGCCTCCTGGGAAAGCGGTTTGCCAGGTCGAATCAGCAAGTACGCATAGGCCCGGTTGGCCCCCCGCCCCACCCTGCCTCTCAGCTGGTAGAGCTGCGTGAGTCCAAGAGTGTCCGCGTTGTCGATAATGATCGTGTTGGCATTGGGGATATCGACCCCCGACTCGATGATCGTCGTGCATACCAGCACGTCGAACCGCTCTTCGATGAAATCGACCATGATCTGCTCCAGAACATGCTCTTCCATCTGGCCATGTCCGATGCCAATCCGCGCCTCGGGAATCAACTTCTGTAAGTGCGCCGCCACCTTCCCAATGGTCGCAACCCGGTTGTGGACGACAAAGATCTGTCCTCCGCGGTCGATTTCTCGGAGAACGACCTCGCGCATGAGCTTGTCGTCACGACCGGTCACGAACGTGCGAATTGGCAGGCGGGCCTGGGGCGGCGTATCGATGATGCTGATGTCGCGAATGCCAGCGAGCGCCGAGTGCAACGTTCTTGGGATCGGCGTGGCGCTCATGGTGATCACGTCGACCTCGTGACGAAGCTGCTTCAGAAACTCCTTCTGACGAACGCCGAAACGTTGCTCCTCATCCACAACCACCAGGCCCAGATTGGCGAAGCTGACATCCGACTGGACAAGGCGATGCGTGCCGATGACGATATCGACCCCTCCGCTCTTCAATCCGTCGAGAACCTGCCGCTGTTCCGATGGAGAGCGCAACCGCGAGAGCATCTCGATCTTCACGGGAAAGCCCGCCAGCCGCTGGGAGAACGTCGTCAGGTGCTGCAGCGCCAGAACCGTCGTGGGGACCAGAACAGCCACCTGTTTTCCGGCGTTTACCGCCTTGAAAGCGGCTCGAATTGCCACCTCTGTCTTCCCGAAACCGACATCCCCGCAGATCAGTCGATCCATTGGCCGGTCCGTTTCCATGTCCTCCTTGACCGCCTGCACGGCTTTCAGTTGGTCGGGCGTTTCGGTATACGGAAACGAATCGGCTAGCTCCATGTCCCAGTGAGTGTCTGGCTCGAATTGAAAACCGCTGACCGTCTCCCGATTGGCGTAGAGATTGAGCAGCTCGAAGGCCATTTCCCGTACGGCCTTGCGAACCCGCCGCTTTGTCCGCACCCACTCGCCCGAACCCAGCCTGTTGAGTTCGGGAGAGAGCCCGCCCGCGGAATACCGGCTGACCCGGTGCGACTGCTCGACCGGCACATAGAGCTTGTCGCCTTTGGCAAATTCGAGAAGAAGATACTCTCGATCGACGCCGGAGAGCTCCACCCGAATCAATCCTGTGAACCGTGCCACGCCGTGATCGATGTGCACGACGAATTCACCCGGGTTCAGTTCTGGCTGAGTCGACGTCCAGCGGTCGCGAGAGCGATCACCATCGCGTCGTACCCGCTTGCGGAAGCCGAAGATCTCCATGTCGCTGAGAACGAGCGATTTGGTGGTCGTCTCCAGCCATCCGCTCTCGAGGTCGACATGCAGGACTTCGGATGAACCGGCGTCGAGCTCGGCCAACCGTTCACTCGAGCGAGTCAGGCGGCGGGGCATGATCTCGTGATCTTCCAGGATCTCCGAAATGCGCTCTGACTGATCAGTGGCGATCGTCACGCGCCAGCCCTCGTCCAGCTGACGTCGCACCGACTCGTGAAACTCGGACAGTCGCCCCGCATACATGGGCGCCGACTGAAATGTCGAAAAGGCGATTTCGCGGGCCGAGCCGCCCCAGGACGACGCACCTCCAAAGACCACCAGCCGGGAGCGCAATGACTGCCTGATCGAACGCCATGATGCGAACGCGGGTTGAAGACCAGCTGGCAGCTCGCCGCTTTGCACGGCAGCCTCGAGAGCCTCCGCGGCGTGGCTCAATCGTTGCCGGGCAGCGAGATCGACTGCCTCCGGATCGTCGATCACGACCAGCACCTGCCGGGGAAGATAGGACAACAACGTCGCGCTCGTCCCGGTCAGATACGGCGCAAACAGTTCGAGCGAATCGGGCAGCGCCCCAGCAGCCGCTTTGCCGAGGGTCGACTCGAGTTCCGAACGCACCTCGTCCCGCAGCGTATCGAACGACAGTCCTTGCAGTGCCTCGACAGCGTCAGACAAAGCGTGAATATTGAACTCTGTCGCCGGCAGGAGGACGGTATCCTCGATTCGCTCGAACGACCGCTGGTTCGAGGCATTGAATTTCCGCAAGGAATCCACCTCGTCACCGAAGAGCTCGATCCGCAACGGATCGCGTGAACCCGGCCCGAAAATGTCGATGATCCCGCCACGCCTGGCGATCTGACCCGGACTGGTAACCAGCGGCGTAGGCTCATAGCCGCTTCGCACAGCCCAATCCATGATCGCTCGCTCGGCGATCCGGTTGCCGGGTGCCAGCGGCAGCACCCGTGCAGCAAGCAAATCGGGGTCGATCACGAACTGCATCAGTCCAGCCACGGATGTCGTCATAACATGGGCTGGATTGCCCGTGATGCTCAGCATCTCGGCCAGCATCCCTACCCGCTGGGAACTGAGATCCTGATCGCGAGGGAGGCGGTCCCAGGGAACGCCCTCGGGCGCAGGCCAGTGCCGCAGAAAAGATGTCTCGGGGAGAAAGTCGGAGAGCAGCGCTGTCAGATCGCGACTGCGGTCCTCCCGGCTGGAAAGAATGAGCAGCGGTTGCTGCGTTGCCTGAGCCAGTGCCGCATAGACCGCCGGTTTGGCGGCAGCCGGCAAATCGAGCAACTGGGCCGCTGAGCCAGCGCCGACCGACTCGGCGAGCTGCCGCATCGCCGGCGAGCGCTGCAGAACGGGGATCAGATGGGCCAGTTTCACAGGCGAGCCTCAGGTCGAAAACGGTTTCAGGCATGCCCAAACGCGCGAACCGGCAGATTGGCCGTCGCGACGTGGGACCGTGAACGATACCATAACGTGTACTCGCGGCAAGTGAAATTTGGTACTGTTCGAGCAACGCAGTAGTGATCTCCGTGAGCAGCCAATCGTGCGAACGACACCTTCAGTAAGGGCGCTGTTCTACGTTATCGGTTTGGCGACCGTAGGACTTGTCGCTGGCATGTGGGCCCTGTTTGCCTTCGAAGACCG
>JBFWRO010000003.1:0-18904 GCA_050248865.1 Thermomicrobiales bacterium
CATCAAACTCGAGCGACTTTCGGCGCTTTTCCGCGGTTGCACGAATCTTCAAATTGCGCACTTTCAGCCGGGTCTCTTCTGCGTGATCCACGGCACGATCGAATCGGCGCATAGGTGGTAAAGACTTTTTCGACCCGCTGGTCGCTTACTCGTCCGCTCGCAAACACTCCCGCCAGCGTGCAAAGCTTTGAAGGTAAACCCAACTTGTCGCCGGCGAACTCTATGGGGCGGGGATTCCCTCCGTCGCCTCGGGCCCTCCCACTATCACATCCAGCACAATCAGCTCCAGCGGTTCATCGCCGGCGCTTTTGATGACGAGCTGCATGTCCGGCAGCGGCGCGAACAAAGAATCCTCAATCAGGATTTCCCCAGCCTCAAAGCGAATGATTCCAGGGTCCGACTCATCTTCCGGCAGCAGCGGCACGTAAGCCACTTCGAGAACTCCCGATTCGACATACACCCACTGTCTCCAGCCAAGCTGCTTCTGCTCGTCACTCAGGACCAACAGCCCGCTGTCGCCCTCGAGTGGCAGTTCCACATCCGGCGCCGCGCTGATCGCTCGCGTCCTGATTCTGAGGCCAATCGACGGTTCGGCGACACCGGGACTATCCGTCCAATACCATAGCCTGATCGGCCCAGGATGGACCGAGCCGCACTCACTGGCGTCTCCCATCACCGGCGACCAGAGCACGTTCACATTGTCGCTGGTCCGATTGCGGACTCCCGTCAGGTCATCGTCTGCGTGGGCTTTGTAGAGCCAGACGTCGCCAGGGTCAGCTTCCGCTTCGGTTCCTCCGGAAACAGGCTCCCATTCAGTGGTGCCGGCACGCAAGATGTAGCTGTCCCCAACCACATGGATAGCCAGTGAACCTTTCCTTACGTAAAACACGATGCGGTCCTTCGGAGAGCAGCGGTAATGGACGTTGAGACTCTCGCCGGGCGCCATCGACACCTCAGCGAAAAGAAGATCCCTCACGTCGTCAGCGCCTATCTCTCCTGCCCCAAACGAGATATCGAGCAGTGAGATGGATGTCAAATCGCCATTCGTCGAAGGTTCGACAAACGCCGGAACCACCGCCGGCGGGTCCGGATCAGATTCAGGCCAGGCATAATCAACGGCAGCAACGCTGAACAGCAGCACCGCAGTCGCCGCCAGCAACGCCAGGAGCCACCGTTGCCCGAGCCGCCGCGACACTGGCCAGTCGGTCGAGCGTGGGTGGAGCCTGCTGTTTGTCCCAAGGACCGAAGGGGGGTGGAGTGCCGGCGGTTGGGGCGCTTCCAGGGTGTGATATTGCCGCATAAGATCCGTCAGCAAATGGCGAGAGAAGGCAGGATCAGCCGCTGGGGCATCATATCGCTCGTGGACCTGCTGCACCGTTTCCCGGAGCGGTGCAGCGAGCTCATCTCGCGATAGTCGGGATTCTTCGCGGGTCACGGACGCGTCCCAGTAGCGCATGAGGTGCTGAGCAGCTGTTCGCTCGGCTCGCCACCGGCTAAACATCGGCGTTTCCTTCCGACTCGGCGTCGACGCCCATGAGCAATCGCAGCCTTTTGATCGCCCGGAACTGGGCAGCTCCCACCGCGCCCGAGCGGCAACCCAGCACCCGCCCAATTTCCACTCCGGTCAGACCCGCGAGTCGCAAATCAACGACCTGCCGCTCGCGCGCCGACAGCTGGGAAAGCGCCGCCTGCAGTGATCGTCCAAGTTCCGCGGCAATGACCCGCTCCTCCGGAGAGAGTCCACTATCCGGAATCTCCGCGACCGCTTCGATCCCTTCGGCCGGGTGCGATTTCCGGTGCTGATCGACCAGGATGTGATGCGCAATCGCGAATAGCCAGCTGCGAAAGGTCCCCCGATGGGAATCGAATTGGGCAAGCCGGGATAGCGCCTGAATGAATACCTGGCTGGTGGCATCCTCAGCTGCCTCACGGCTCCCCAATCGCCAGAAACAGTGGGCATGAATGGAATCGATGTAGCGGAGATAGAGCGGAGCAAATGCTGCGGCATCGGCCAGCGCACGCTTCACCATCGCTTCAGCTGAGAGCGCCTCCCCACCGAGAACTTCTTGGTGTCGTGATTGGCGAACGGCCGGGCTGGATACCATGAGACTCTCCAAACCCCGTTTCGATGTGCTTCTACGTAGTAGTACGAAGAAGAGTGACATTCATTACCTGAAAAAGTGCCGCCACCACGCAATCAGATTTGACCGCAACCCCATTGATGGGGTCTTTCCCGGACGGCACGACGTCTGAGCGACTATCCATTGAACTGAAAACTAGTTAGCTTCCGCGAGTGTGAGCGAGCGCGCGGCAATATCCCTGAACGCCTCATGAAGCTCCCAGGGCTTTCGGATCTTCAACTCGGCGCCAATACCAAGCAGGTGAAGCGCCGTGCCCTGCAACCACGATGACCCACACCTGACCGTCGTTCCACCGTCTTCCGCTCTGAGCTGCGCGAACGCTGCCGGCAGCCGCCAGGCGACCTCTTCCAGCGGCAGATCGACCCATACCTCCACTTGCCATCGGTCCCCCGCATAGGCCAGAGAGCGATGAATGTATTCGCGCAGATCGAATGCCGGCGGCGGTTCGAAGGTTTCGTCAGTCGTTTCCAGTTGAGCGATGCGGTCGACCCGAAATGACCGCAGACCCTTGCGCAGAAGGCACTTCGCGCCGAGAAACCAGCGACCTTCGTACTGCATCACACCGAGCGGCTCGACCGTTCGCTTCGTGCGTCGGCCGTCGCGCGCCCGGTACTCCATCCGCACGCGCCGGTGCGTTGTCGTGGCCACCGCCAGCTCCATCAGCTGCAGCGCGTTGGCGTCCACAACCCTTCGTGGGCGTTCCAGCACCATGGCCGACCGCACAGCCTGCACCCGTTCACTCGCCGACCGCGGCAAGACGCGGTCCAGCTTTGTTCGCGCACTCTCGGCCTGTGGCGCGATATCGCCCATGCCCACGTAGGTCAAGGCATCGAGACCGAGCGCCACGGCGTAGGCTTCCTCCAGGCCAAACATTACCGGAGGCATCCGGTAACCCGTGCGAAGTCGGTAAGACCCACCGGGACCCCTCGTCGAATCGACCGGCACACCAAGATCCTGCAACCGGACGATATAGCGCTGTACGGTCCGCAAGCTCACTTCGAGGCGGTCGGCCAGCTCGTGGCCAGAGATCCGGTCACGCGATTGCAGTATTTCGAGAACCGTCAGGATGCGCATCGATGGATCGTGCATGATCTCTATCGTATCAGGAATGACGACATGTTCTGTCGGGAATTCACGATACTATGAAATGACCCGGAAGTGAGGACGGGGACAGAACCGGGGGATAAGGAGCTGCAATGTCACCCAAAGTCGACGGTCGCGCCGATTTCGATTTTCTGCACGGCACATGGCAGATTCGCAATCGCCGCCGCAAAACAGTCTTTCAGGCTGCCGAGACCTGGCAGGAGTTCGACGCAACCGGGGAGATCGAACCGGTGTTGGGCGGCATGGGCCACATCGAAAAGTTCGAGGCCGTCATGCCGGATGGCTACGTGCTCGATGGGCTCACCCTGCGCATCTACAACCCGGAGACCGATCTCTGGTCGATGCACTGGTCCGACACTCGTATCTGCGCCATGATCCCGCCGGTCGTCGGCAGATTCACGAACGGCAGGGGCGAGTTTCGCGGCAGCTATCGGGCAAACGGCTTGGACGTCCAGATTCTTTTTACGTGGACCGGAATCACCCCCACGTCTGCCAGGTGGTCCCAGGCGTTCTCCATCGACAACGGGAAGACCTGGGAGCGCAACTGGGAAATGGAGTTCACCCGCATCGCTGCCTGAGCAAATCGAGGAATGGGTTATGACCAAGAGACCACCACTTGGCTACGATCGCGACGGCCACCGTGATTTCGATTTTCTGCACGACTGCTGGACGGTTCGAAACCGGCGACTCAACGCGCGGTTTCAGAACGGCACCGGTTGGGGATACCTCCGAGCCGTTCGATGGGACGGACAACGAAAACGGCCGCCTGCTTAATGTCCGATTCGCAAGGTCCGTGCTTACGCCGGCATCTGCCGCCTGGGTGACGGCGATGCTCCTCGATGACGGCGGAACGTGGGAGGAGAAGCGAGAAATGCTTCTCATGGGAAACACTGCGTGCTGACCTGTTTCCCAGTCAAAAGGCAAGAGGATCGTTCCGGGCATGCAATGACACGATCGCGATAGGCGCGTCCCCAGTCCACTGCATTCCATGGCACCATGCACTCGCACGTGCAGAAGTCTCGGAAAGGGATGGCTATGCGCCTGGGGTTCGCTTCTCTGGTTGGACTCGACCCTTTACCGCTCGAAGTGATCCTGGACTGGTCGGCAAGCCACGACTTCGACTGCCTGGAAGTCAACACCGGTCCCGCTTTTCCGACGATTTGCGAAAACCCTTATCCAGGTCATCTGGACCTTGCCGCCATCGTTGCCGATGGACCCGATTCGACACGCTCGCTCTTCGCAGACAAAGGCATCGAGATCGGCGCCCTCGCGCCGATGCTGAATCTCCTGACCCGCGAAAAATCTCTGCAAAGGCAACGCATCGCCGAAATGCGACTGACCATCGAAGCGGCATCCGCCCTTCGCTGCTCGACGGTGGTCACCTTCACCGGTTCAGCGGACGGCATGTTCTTCTATGGGTTGCCCGGCGTTGGCGACGATCACCCGACGAACCGCGTTCGCGACAATCTCGAGCGGTTTGCGGCCGTCTATGGGCCACTCGCCGAGCTCGCGGAGTCTCGAAGCGTGCGCGTCGCTTTCGAAACCGCCGGCCGCGGCGGGGGCGAGGGCAACATCGCCCACAACCCTGAGTTGTGGGACGCCATGTTCGACGCCGTCCCCTCCTCTGCCCTGGGACTCAGCTTCGATCCGTCCCACCTCGTCTGGTTGCAGATTCCCAATGTCACCGGATTGATTCGCCAGTACGCCGATCGCATCTACCATGTTGACGGCAAGGACTGCGAAATCCTCCCTGACCGACTCGCCCGTCAAGGCATCCTCGGCAGCGCCTGGTGGCGCTACCGCCTCCCGGGTCATGGTCAGCTCGACTGGTCATCGATTATCGCGACGCTCGAGGAGATTGGGTATAGCGGTCCTCTCACGATCGAGCAGGAGGACCCCATTGCCTCCGGTTACGAGGGTCTAGCCGTTTCCGGTGCCTATCTCCGCAAACTCATCGGGCTCGTGTAGCTACGGATCGAGCCTGACCCGCGCAACTTTGCATGGTGTCGGCTTATGTTTTTTACGCTCGCCCGACGGTCATGGTGAGATGTGGTCAAGCCACTGGAACCGCCCAATGTTCCAGTCCACTTCTGGCCTCGGCCAGGGCATCGGCAAGACTGACTTTCTGACCATCCTGCCATGCGGCCTGGTATGCCTGATCACCCAGTTTCTCGCGAAGCGCTGCTCTCGAACTCCCTCGCAGGTCGATTTCTCCTGCGAGGGTCACTGACCCAGTGTGCTGAAATTCGGCATCCGCCGCCGAGTGGAGTCGAACGGCCAGAATGGGATCGCCCCCAATGCCGAGCAACACCGCCGCCACAGCAACGAGTCCCTCTGTCGCGTTGCGATGATTCAGGAGTAATTGACTCTCCAGCGCTTCTCGCAGCGGAGGCACCGCTTCTTCGAAGCGGCCGAGTTCAACAAGCAGTTCTGCTTCATTCATTAGAAAGAGTGTTTTCCCAATAGCGTTTCCCTGTTTTCTGGCAATCGCGATGGCCTCATCGAACAGGGCAAGCGCGCTGGCATTCCACTGTCGAATGGCGATGTTATTCGCAATCAGCGCCACGTAGTGGTCATCGCCGATAGCCCGCGCGCGTTCCAGCGCATCATCGAGTATGCGGCTGCGTACATCAGATTCACTTTCCGTGAGCAAGGCCGACCCGAACGCTGACAACGCGCGCATCACCCCTCGCGCATCCCCGATGTCCTGATACAACGCCAGGGACCGTTCCGCGTGTGATCTGCTGCGGCCAGCGTCCCCGATCCGGTATGCAAGTCTCGCCGCGCATAAGGCAGCGCCCGCGACATGTTCTGGACTCGCTTCCGGAGCGGCATCCAGCGCCCGCTCGCACCAGAGGACCCCCTCCTGGTGAGCGCTCGTGGCAACCCAGAACTCGACGAGGCCGCTCGCGAAGCGCAGACCGTTCTCTGGCGTATGCTCGATCGACCAGGCAAGCGCCGCGCGCAGATTGTCCTGCTCGGTCTTCAATCGCTCGAACCAGACACTATGCTCCGGTCCGGTGAGCCCGGTTTCCGCACCGTCGGCAAGTCTCAGAAACCAGTCAGCGTGCCGATCGTTGGCTTCGGCCCATTCTCCCGCCTCCGCGAGTCGCTCGAGCGCATATTCTCGAATCGTCTCGAGCATGAGAAATCGCAGTTCCCCGTCGAAAGCGGAAATTTTTCGCAGCAAGCTATGACCAATGAGGCGCTCCAGGGCCTGGAGGATCTCGCCGTCATCTCTGAGGTCACCGGGCGTATCGGTAACGGCCAACGCGGATTCCAACGAGCATCCACCCACGAATACCCCTAATCGGCGGAATACGGCCTGCTCGTCTGGAGTCAGCAGATCTTCGCTCCAGGCGATGGTGTTGCGAAGCGTTCGCTGTCTTTCCGGCAGGTCTCGCGCTCCTCCAGTCAACAACGGCAATCGCTTGTCCATGCGCTGCAGCATCTGCTGGGGACTGAAAAGCGCCGTCCGGGACGCAGCCAGCTCGATTGCCAGCGGCAAACCGTCGAGCCGCCGGCACATCTCTGCAACCGCAGATTCATTTTGCTCTGACAGCGAGAATCGCTTGTTTGCGGCGCCTGCCCTGGAGACGAACAGGGCGACCGCCGGGTTCTGAGCAACCATCGCGAAGTCGCCGGCGCCGGACGAAGGAGGTATCACCAGCGGAAACACGTCGATGATTTGCTCGGCCCGAAGCCGCAAGGGTTCCCGGCTGGTGACGATCGCCTGGAGTCCGGCAACATGCGCCAGCAATTCGCTCACAAGCCCGGCGGCGGCCAGTACCTGTTCGAAGTTATCGAGCACCAGCAACAATTGCTGGTCTCGGACGGCTGCCTTCACTTGCTGAATGAAATGATCTTCATTACTGGCATTCATTCCCAGCACTTCGGCAATGGTGGAAAGCACCAGGTGTGAATCTCTCACTGGCGCCAGGCTGACAAACTGAACGGCGTTTCCTGTCTGATTGCGAAATTGCCAGGCGACGTCCAGGGCAATGCGCGTCTTGCCGACACCGCCCGGTCCTACCAACGTAATCAGCCGAGTCTTCTGGTCTGCGAGCATTCCGAGCAGTTCAGCAATCTGGTCCTCTCGACCCACGATGTCCGAGGGAGGAATCGGCAGATTCGTTTCAGACCACATCGAGCGCGGCGAAGGGCTCCCTGGCCGACGTGACTCTTCAGGTGAAGCTATCGCCTGGACGATGGATGAAATCCAGGCTTCGTTGCCCGGTGTGCCAAGCTCGATCCACTGGCGACCCTGGAGAAAGTAGGCAATCTCGTCTGGGAACTCGATCGGCTGGGTCACCAGGGGCACGATCGGACGCTCGTGATCCCACGCCAGCTGTACCTCCTGCCGGATATTTCGCGATCGCATCGCCGCGTCTGTGCACAGCAACAGGAGTGCCGCGCTATGCCGAATCGCAGAGGCGATCTCCGATGCCCAGAGTTCGCCGCCACTGATGCCCCGGCGGTCGATCCAGATGGCGATTCCCGCGGCCTCGAGGGAGTCGGCAATATGAAGCGCCAGCTCACGGTCGGTAGACGCATAGCTCAGGAAAAGATGCTCGCTCGATTGAGCGGAGTTCTCGTCCGATACGTCCATGAACGCTCGATTCGGTTGCGCACACGGGTGTGCCGCTGCCGGCAGAAGATACGGTTCCAGATACATCGGCCAGTTAGCAGCGTATCACACCTGATTTCGGCCAATGCAGGCGGCCACCGCCGATTCAGATCGACGGATCAAGCCGCCCGAGGAATATCGCTTGCACCCACCTGGTATTCAGTCTGATGTAGCAGATTCCAGGTTTTCGCCGTTGACCTTAAAGAATGCACATCATCTTCCGGCCGGGAGGGCATTCCATGTATCAAATCGGGGTCGCGACTGAGCGTCCCGGGGCTCACCTCGGATGGAGGCAACAGGCATGGAAGATCGGACCTCAGAATCCCCTGTCTCTCGTCGCACCGCATTGACCGGCATCGGCGCTGGCGGCCTCGGTCTGGAGTTCGCCGCCGCGATCCAGCGAGCAGCCGCTCAGAAAGGGAGCCTTGGCAATCAACCGCTCGCTGGCACGTGACTTACTCTGACCGCCGCGACTCTCACCGGAAACCCCACAGGTTCCCGCCTTCCCGTGTTCGGCACTGCCGGCACGATCACTCTGGCAACTCCGCGTTTTGACGTCGGGCAGATGGAACGGTGTTGCGATCGCCCGACGTTCAAGAGCATGACATTCCCCCACCCATTGCCTGTTTCCGGCACTCAAATACCGTAGCAATCGTTCGGCTCCGCCACCAGTACGACAGAAGGGACGATTTCGACCATGAACCAAACGAGACCGATTGCACACCGACAACTCTCTCGCCGAACCGCCCTCGCGGGTGCTGGCGCTCTCGCAACTGGCGCGCTCGTTCGCCTGCATCTCACAAGTTCCGTGAGTGCACAAACAGGTTCCCCTGAATCCGCGCCAGTATCTCGAGCCGCGCACCCGGTGATTGGTGCCTGGCAATGGCTTTGGGACGCGCAGAATCCCGACGGGCCGGTCACCAACGGCCTTTTCTCTGAGGATGGCACATATCTGGACTATGACCTCGACTTCAAATGGATCAATCTGGGCCTCTGGACACCGACGAGTGACCGCGCCGCCGACCTCGTCGTGATCGGTCAGCAGGTCATGTTGCCGGAGTCGCTGCTCGATCTGGCCGCACCACTTCCTGAGAGTGTGATCGTTCCTGAGATGAACCGGTCTCGCCAGTCGGTGGAGGTTGACGATTCTGGGAATCTGATGACCAACCACACCCAGTTCGTGGGCGCCGACGGCCAGGATCTCAGTGACTATTACTCCCATCAAATCATCGGCGTTCGTTTGATCCTCGAGCCCGAAGCATTTGCTGCCGCGCGCTCCTGAACGATGCGTTTGACAGCCTCCAGCGGCGGCCCTGACATGGCGTCACGGTCGCCACGCTGAACTGCACGTCCACTGCTATCCTGTCGCCGATGTGTTAGCTGTCTTGCGAACAGGATGACAAGTGGTTGATCCCGCCCGGCGTCTCAAAACTGGCCTGATTGGTTGCGGCAATATCGGACCCGCGCATGCCGACGCGCTCTCGACCCTTCCGGAGTCGGAGTTCTGGGCATGCTGCGACACCGATGCCGGGCGCGCCGCGAACATGGCTTCTACCTACGGCGTCCCGCATGCCTTCTCGGACATCGATGAGTTCCTGGCCAGTGGCATCGAGGCCCTGATGGTCTGCACCCCGCACAAATCGCACGAAGCGATCGTCACCCGCGCCGCAGAGGCTGGAGTGCACGTCCTCTGCGAAAAACCGATCGCCGTCGAGCTCGATCAGGCCGACCGCATGATCGCCGCCGCCGACGCCGCGGGCATCACCTTTGGCGTCGTTTTCATGCGTCGCTTCTGGCCCGCCGCTCAACGCATTCGCCGTGCGATCGACAATGGCGACATCGGCTGGCCCACCATGGGCATGTGCCAGTCTCTTCTCTGGCGACCGGAGTCCTACTACGCGCAGGCCGACTGGCGCGGCACCTGGGCAGGCGAAGGCGGCGGAGTGCTCATGAATCAGGCCGTGCACGTCATCGACATGCTGCAGTGGTTCATGGGACCCGTCGCCGAGGTCTACGGCAGGTGCGCGACCCTCGTTCACGGCGATTACATCGATGTGGAGGACACGGTGTCGGCCACCATGACCTTCGAAAGTGGTGGGCTGGGAATCGTCCAGGCCATCACGACAGTCGATCCTCAACTCGGCTTTCGGGTTTCGGTGCATGGCTCGAACGGCGCGTCGCTCAGCGTTTGGGAGAATCCGGAAGGGTCGCAGGGATACAACGACACGTGGTCACTCGATGGGAGTGGCGAGGACCGTGCTCGATGGGAAGTAGAGGAACGTGGCAAGCAAGGTTTCCCCGGCTTCCACAAACTGCAGATCGAGGACTTCCTGCAAGCCATCATCGACGATCGCCCGCCGGCCGTCACCGGCGCCGAAGCGCGCAAATCGCTGGCAATCATTCAGGCGATTTATGCGTCATCGCGGTCGGGCTTGCCGGTCCGGTTCGATTCCTGAGCTTCGATCGTATCGAGCAGGTGGACCACGAGGTCGACCGCGCGTTCGAAGTCGAGCATCCGGCCGGCAGCCGCGGCACGATCGAATGCCTCGTTACCCAGTTGGTAACACGCTGCCTCATAAGCTTCCAGAGTCCAACGGTCGTCGTCCTCGCGTATCCCGAACTGCGCGTTTTGTTCAGAGTTTGCGCTAAACAGGGTGGCTGCGATTTCCGGATGCCCGCTCGCTGCGGCGAGAACCGCCGCCTCATCGAGGAAGCCCCCGCCACCGATGGCGCCCGCTTCTCGCCAGAGCTGCACAGCGGTTCGCAGCATCGACGCCGCGGCGCGCAAATCGCCGCGCCGCAGATGCACGGCTGCAAGATAGTTTCCGCAATGGATGGAGAACTCGTTCGGACCAAATGTCAGGCTCAGTCGCATCGATTCGCTCAGGAAGTCGGCTGCCCGATCCCGGTCGTCCATCAGATATGACAGCTTCCCTATTGCGAAGGTTGTCCAGGGCTTGTATTGCGTTGCATCGGGCTTGGAGGCTAAAGCGTCGGCCTTCTCGGCATACATCATCGCCTCCACATAACGCCCCTGGTCGCGTAAGGTCATGACCAGCACGATCATCGCCAAGAGTGTTTCGATACCATCTTCCGATTCGTGTTCCGCGAGCGCCAGAGCTCTCCGAGCAAGTTCTTCGGCGGCGACCGCGTCGTAGACGGCGTTCCAGAAACCAGCCAGATTACTCAGTGTCCGTGCACGCAGTGCGTTTGAGAGAGGAGCCGTTTCCGCCAGATCCATGACCCGCTTAGCCTGGGCCAATGCTTCCTGAAACATGCCGCGAAGATAGAAATAGCCGTTCGTCCCATTGAAGATCAGCGAAGCGGAGGTCGCGTCCTGCGCGTCTGAAGCGACTTCGAATGCCAACCGAACGTTATCGACTTCTTCGCCTATTCGAACAAGATTGCCTCGCCCCAGAAACCAGGCCGAGTCGCTGCCTCTTGCTGAAGCGAGAAACTCCAGTGCCCACTTCTTTATGACCGTGCGCCCAGACTCCCACTCCCCTGCCTGAACACGAGTCTCCACCGCAAATTCCCTGATGGTTTCCAGCATCAGGAAACGGGGCAATCCGTCCGCGCCGAATCGCTCCCGGACCAGGTTTTTGTCCACGAGCGACGCCAATCCGCTCAACAGATCGATCTCCAGCGGTCCCGCAACGGACGCGTAGAAGTCGAGGGCGGCAAGCGACGCTCCGCCCGGGAAGGCCCCAACTCGCCTGAAGAGGGCCCGTTCATCCGGAGTCAGGAGATCAAAGCTCCAGGCAATCGTATTCCGCAGCGTCCGTTGACGCACAGGTGCATCTCTCGCTCCACCGGTGAGCACTGGCAAACTGCGCTCCAGACGCTCGAGCAGCACTGTTGGTGGGAAGTGCCTTACCCGAGAGCCCGCCAGTTCGATGGCCAGTGGCAGCCCATCGAGCCGGCGGCAGATGCTCGCAATGGCGCGGGCGTTCTCCTGGTTGAGGTCGAAATCGTCGTTCACCGACTGCGCGGCCGCTACGAACATCGCAACTGCTGAGGACTTCGACAACTGATCGAGATGCTCGACGTTCTGGTCCTCTGGTAACTCGAGCGGCTCAACAGGCAACTCGTATTCCGCTCGAATGCGTAAGGCTTCGCGACTGGTCACTACTACACGCAGATTGGGCAACCTGAACAAGAGCTCGCCGACCATTTCGGCCGCGGCGATGACTTGCTCGAAGTTATCCAGCACAAGGAGCATTTGGCGATTGCGCAGGGCAGACACGAGGGTGTCCTGGATTGATTGGTCTCCTGCTTCCTGAATGCCCATTGACTGAGCAATCGCCGATGCCACCTGCTCGGGCACAGACACTGCGGCAAGGTCGACGAAGACGACGGCCGAGAAGAATTGCGCCGCCTGATGAGCCGCTTCCACTGCCAGGCGGGTCTTGCCTACACCGCCCGGGCCCGTCAACGTGGTCAGTGGCTGATTTCCAGAGGTCATCAGAGAAACCAGCGAGGCAACGTCTCGCTCCCTCCCGATGAGCTGAGACGGTGTTTCCGGCAAACGATGCAAGATCAGGGGATCAGACCCCTGGGGCGTGGCCGATGGTCGCAGCTCGGGGCGAGCAGCGAAAAGGAGTTCCTGACGATCCTGGCGGCTGAGGTGCATGCCATCGGCCAGCATGCGGATCGTTTCCGGTCGGGGAGTCGATCGCTGACCTCGCTCCAAATCGCTCACGGCCCGCACGCTCAGACCAGATCGCTCTGCAAGCTGCTCCTGACTCAGCCCACTGGCCAGGCGCATCCGGCGGATCACTGCACCAAGCTCACGGGGGTCAGCAACCATCGCCCGCCCGTCCTCGAAATCTGTCGCGGAGACCAGTAGTCAGTAGATCAATCGTAGCACCGGACCAAACTGCAGGGTCACGGTGATGGTTCTGCCGGTTTCCGTCGTCGTGTCGGTGCACCTGCGAGGAGATCATGAAGTGGAAGACCACCGAAGCCGGAATCGTTCAATGACAGGAGGCGTAGTTATGGACCTTATGCAGTCACTCGAAGGCATAGACCGGTACGACGAGCGACATCAGGACCACCTGACGCAGGCCGAGATGGATCGACTCACGCGCAACCTGCCCAAGCCGACGAGAACGAGCCTCGCAGCACGTGCGCGGGTAGCGCAACCCGGGCTGTTCGCTGCGCTGATCGCGGTACTGGCAGTGATCGCCATGTCGCTTTCCGTCGCGATCTCCTCTCGCGTCTGGTGAACCTCGAGCAAACGACTGCCGAGCATTCAGCATCCCACCGTCACCGAAATCGGCACAGGTTTCCCTTCTCCGTCATCCCGGCGGGCGGAACTGCCGGCGCTCCCGGCCGAACTCGACGTAGTGGAAGTTCATGCGCTCCGCTGGCGTAGCGGCAGGATCATCGAGCACCGCGTACCCGAATGCGCTAAAGAATCGGGTATCCGGTTGCGCCAGGCGAACCTGCACGTAGTCTCCCCAGCGTGAATAGAGCACCGGCGAACCATCCGGGTTTGTCAGCGGATCGCCCGCGGCGTCCGTCTGCTGCCGCAGCGAGGTCTCGGTGCTGGCCTCGCCGTACCAGACCACGAAGTCACCGAGAATCCCGACTGCATGACTGCCATAGTTGGAACCACCACCCCAGGCCAGCGAAATACCCACTTCGTTGTCCGAGTTGGTGATCAACGAGGGATAGGCAAAGGCCAGATCCGGATTCCAGACTTGCAGCTCGTCGAGCGGGGCGAAGTCGTTCCCCAGATCGAACTTCGCGATTCGCACATGCGGGTGCGGGAACTTGAAACCACCTCCCCCGCCGTCCCCGGTCGTCGCCGACCATCCGAACCACAGTTCGTTGCCCCGACGCGTTGCCCCGATGATGCGGTGATCTCCACTAATCCAGTCGCCGAAGTCGGGAGCGGCGGAAACGATATTGTTGTCGGATGTGATGGGCCAGCTGGCGACCTTCCGATCACGCCAGGAGTAGGTCGACGCTCCACCCTGACAGGAGTAAATCCGCATCGTCGAATTGTCGACGTGCCCTGCCCAGTAATTGTCGTCGTTGGCCATGTTCTGAATGGGTGAACCAATGGAAATGCCGTCCTCGATGAACGCAAAGAGGAAGCTCAACCCCTTGCCCGCCTTCATGTCCGCCAGTGGCAATTCGTAGAAGAGCTTGCCCGTCTTCCCGGCGAAGACGTTCGTGTTGTAATGCACGTAGTTCGCGCCGTAGCTCACGTCGGGAAAATCCATCCACGCGTTGCCGAGACCGAACGTGTCGGACGTCAGATCCCATTGCCGCCACCAGGCCTCCCTTCCGCCCGAATAGGTCTTCAAATCGTCGGGACTGGCCAGGGCCACCTTGACGACATTCTTGTTCATGTTCGTGCCCGAAGCCGCCTTGAACGATTGCACGTAGAGCACGAAACAGTCGATGGACGGGATGTAATGAATGACCTGATCGCCAGCCCACCCGCCGTAGGTCGTGTCCGCCGCGAACAACGTGGTGAAGTCGAGATCGATAAACGTTGCCCCTCCGTCGACCGACAACTTGATCCACAGATTCCCCGACATGAGCACGACGTCCCCAGCCTTCGCCCCACTCATATCCGGCGGCCATCCGGCGGATAGTGCCGTGCCGGTGAATCGCCGGAACGTGACCGGTTCCTGTCCGCCCGGCGTGGGCGCTCCACCACTCTGAATGTTGAGCAGCGCCGCTCCCGGCGATGGCGCGATCAGCGGATTGATCGAGCCCTGCCTGACGACCGGCATTGCATCATCGTCTTCGTGGTGGGGACGATCGACGATCTTCCAGCCGGGATGCGGCCGCTTGCTGATCTTTGACGGTTCGACATATGCCTTCGATCGGGCGGAGTAGCCTTCGCGTCGCTGCCAATCGCCAGTCGAGAGGCAAGGCTCGATCACGCAGATCGGTTCGATATCGGCGACGGGCGGACAGCACGCTTCGATCTCGGCCCGCAGCTTTGCCAGATTGTCGTACTGCAGCGCTGCGTCCGGATGCGAAAGTCGAAACACCTCGAGCAGTTGCTCCAGGGAACTGCGGATTGCGCGCAGCTCCACTGTCTGCCGCTGCGTTTCATTGGCTGTCAGACAGCCGATGCGGGCGATCGTTTCCAGCAGGCACAGATCGACGTCGCGGTTGCGCTGCATCTCCCTGAGTATCCGGGTCTGCAATCGCGCCTGGTCCAGGAGAGCAGTGAGAATCAGTCGGATATCGTCGTCCGAGTTTTCCATTGATCGACCTCCAGAGTGAGCGGACGCAAGCATCGACGAATGTGCTACTGAGGGTGATTCGATCATACACCCGAGAATGGAAAATAGTGACGCGATCCTAAGGCGGTGCGCATCAACAGGATGACCGTGTTTCTCTAGTTGCATCGACTGCATGATGAGAGAATCTGCTACGCTGGAAAGTCACATCGCTCCCTCAAACGAAGGCGGAGCTTTGCCAGGAGTCTCAGCCATGGTCACGACAACCAAACGCCTGACGGCCACCGATCTGTGGAACCTTGCCAATGATGATCCGCACGATTTCGAGCTCATCGAGGGAGAGTTGATACCGATCGTGCCCATCGGCGGCGAGCATGGCAGTATTCAGGTCGAAATTAGCGGCCTCTTACGCTCGTACGTGGCAGAGAGGTCAATGGGAAGACTTTTCAGCGAAACGGGATTTGTTCTTGACTCGGGGCAACACACTGTGCTCGCCCCTGATCTCGCGTTCGTTGCGGCTTCCCGCCTTCCCGTCGACCTGAGGGGCTACCTTCACCTGGCCCCCGACCTTGCCGTCGAAATTGTTTCACCCGGAAACAGCCCGGGAGACATCGAACGCAAAGTCGCCCTCTATCTGGCCGCAGGAGTCCGTCTGATCTGGGTGATCTATCCGGATCAGCGACAGATCGTCGCTCACGCGCCCAACCGGGCGCCGCGCGTCTTCCAGGCACCGGAAAGCATCCCGGGCGACGATATTCTGCCCGGTCTCACAATTGGCGTCGAAGAAATCTTCGCCTGAGCGAGCGGCGATCGGATTGCCGCAGAAGCTGGCAACGCGCTTTTGATCGCCGAAGGCGTTGAGGTTTGCCCTTGCCCCAATCGCTCAGCCCAATTTACGAATCAGGTACGAGGCCGCCCGTTTGGCGCTGCGAATTGTGGCGAATTCTCGATCGCGCAGGAGAAACCATGCGGCAAATACGGCAGGTCCCAGCACAAACCGCAATCGGGTCGGCGGCACGACAGCCACCGCGTAAAGCAACACCCAGATCCACGGATTGCCTTCATGCCGGGAAACATCCCGCCACAGCCAGGCGCCTGGCCCCAGCACGACTGCCACAATCGTCAAACTCACAATGAATTGTTGCCAGTCCATAGCTGTTCCCGGATGCACATCGGCAACCAACAGTACACAATACAAGTATGAATCACGCCGATCATGTCAGATTGATTGCCGGAGGAATCGACACGCAAGGCGGAGTCTGGGCAGACATGGGCTCAGGCGACGGCGCGTTTACCCTTGCCCTCCGCGATATTGCCGGTCCAGCGGTCCGTATTTATGCCATCGACGTCAATCAGGGAGTGCTGCGCGGATTGATCGATCAGGTGGATCGGATTTTTCCCGACACGAGCCTGATCGTTCAGGCGGGCGACATGACCGGTTCGCTCGATCTGCCTCCACTCGATGGCATCATCGCCGCCAACTCGCTGCATTTCGTCGAATCCCGCAAGCAGACAGGCGTCCTCCGCGAATGGCGCTCACTGCTCAAACCGGACGGTCGTGTGATCCTCGTCGAGTACGATGCGGAGAAGGGCAACCGCTGGGTGCCTCATCCCTTCACATTCCGAACGCTGCAACGAATGGCCGCAAATGCCGGTTATGAACCGCCAAAGCAAATCGGCTTCCGCGATTCTGGCTTTCTCGGCGGTATTTATGCGGCCCTGCTCCGACCCGTCCAACGACCGCTCGAGCCGCGCCCGCGCTGATCAGTCAAACAATCCCGCCGCTCCGAAGTGCGGCGATACCAGCGTCCGACATTCCCAGAAAGTCTTTGAGAATCGTCTCCGTATCACCGCCCAGTGGCGATGCCGGCAGATGGTCGGTTTCGAACCCGGGAAATCGCACCGCCGAAGCCGTTTCATAAATCGTTCCGAACTCCGGGTGCTCGATCTCGACGACCAGACCTCGCGCCAGCACCTGCTCATCCCGCAGCGCCTCTTCCACGTTGTTGACTCGCGAAACCGGTGCTTTGCCGCGAAGGCGCTCCAGCCAGACATCCGTTCGCTCCTCGCGAAAACGAGCCTGCAGGTGAGCTTCCATCGCTTCCCGATGCTGAAAGCGATCTGCGAATGTCCTGAAACGCGGATCGTCCGCCAGTTCAGGCAATCCGATCGCCTCGACAAGATTGACCCAGAATTTCTCTTTTGCGCACATCACCACCAGATGCCCATCGGCCGTCTGGAACACTTGCGATGGATAGAGCGTCGGATGGGATGAGTTCGGCATCCGTTGCGGCCGAAAGTCGCTGTTCAATGTCCAGACCGCGAGGTAATTGAGCATGCTGATCGCGGAGTCGAGTAATCCGATGTCGACATCAGATCCTGTCCCGGTGCGCCGGGCCCGGTGAATCCCGGTGACAAGGCCGAGCGCAGCCGCCATGCCTCCCATGAAGTCTACAACCGACACCCCTGCCCGCTCCGGCGGACCCTCTGGCTCTCCGGTCAGACTCATGAAACCAGCGTACGCCTGGAGAAGATAGTCGTATCCCGGCTCCGCAGCCCGCGGTCCGGTCAAGCCGAAACCGCTCAGTGATACGCAGACAATCGCGGCGTTCAGATGCTTCAGGTCGTCATACATCAGTCCGAGCGCCGACGGCTGGTCTCCGCGCAAATTGTTGAAAACCGCGTCGGACGATTTGACCAGTTCTCGAAAAATCGCCTTTCCTTCCGGATGGCGCAGATTGAGGGTCAGGCTTCTGGTGTTTCGGTTGAACGCCTGGTAGTAGAGGCTGTCGCCCTCTATCGCCCCGGGTTGCACCCGCCGTCCGATATCGCCGCCCGATGCCGGATCCTCGATCTTGATCACCTCTGCCCCGAGATCGGCAAGCTGCATCATGCCGAATGGACCCGCTCCGAATTGCGAAATCGCCAGGACGCGAACGTCGCTCAACGGACCCTTCATCCCGGATGGGATCCGGGTGTCAGGGGCGGCGCAGTTTCCAGTCTGGGCACCAGCAGCTTCCGGCGGAAACGCAGAACTTCCACGCCGTGCTGATTGATCCCAACAGTCTCCACGTAGACGACCCCGCGATCCGGTTTGCTCTTCGAGGGCGTCACCTCGAGCACCTCGGTCCGTCCGTAGAGCGTATCCCCGATGAAAACCGGTGCGAGGTGCTGCACCGACTCATATTCCAGATTGGCAATCGCCCGCCCCGACACATCCGGAACCGACATGCCCACCACCACACTGAAGACCAACGTTCCGACCGCCACCCGCTGACCATGCTGGGTGGAGGCAGCGTAGTGCGCGTCGATATGCAGAGGGTGGTGATTCATCGTCAGCAACGAGAAGATCTGATTATCCGACTCCGTGATGGTCCGGCCCGGTTCGTGCGCGAATCGCTGTCCCGGCTCGAACTCCTCCAGACATCGCCCGAAACCCACGCTGCCCCTCCTGCTAAACGCCGATCGCAGTGGCCGGCCCGAACGGCGTCACGCCACCACGCAGGACACCAGTGTCCGGATCGACCATGATCGCATTCGGCCGCGCGAAGCTCGACTGCACGGGCGTCTCCACCCGCTCCACCAGTTCATGACCTCTTGCCCGCAAACCGTCGCGGACGGCCGCTGGCAATCGGCTATCGACATCGACTTTCGCACCTTCGCAGTGAACTCGTGGTTCGCCGATGGCTTCGCCCGGACCCATGCCGTATTCCATCATGTTCAGCAGGCACTGGAACACCCCGGAGATCACCCGCCTCCCCCCCGGAGCGCCGATAGCCAGGAACGGCTTCCCTGCGCGCAAGGCCACCACGGGCGTTCCC
>JBFWRO010000004.1:0-18430 GCA_050248865.1 Thermomicrobiales bacterium
CGTCGGGGAAACTGGATCGGGCTGGGACTGATCATCTCCTTCGATGACGATGGCCACGCGACCGTCTCCCAGATCGATCGCTCTACCGAACCCGTAAATTGCCGTCATCCCTTCAGGAGAGAGCGCCACGGGCGTTGCCAGCTGAGCAAACTCCTCGTCTGTAATGGCCTCAACGTCTTCACCAAGCACTCGTCTCGCACCCATGTCCGAGTAGATCGAAATCTGCAGGAGCGTGTTGCCCGTGTTCAGGCAGGCAACGTTGATGGTCATTGCCTCTTCGATCTCCGCCTGCAATTCGGGAGAGACTGGGGCGCCGGCCCCCTCTGGCAGGGTCACCGGCGTGCCAAAGCCGGCACTCGCCAGCGGAGTCGCGTGAATAAGCGTCAGGTCCACGATGGCATCGAGTCGTTCGCGGGTGGCTGGCTCGAGGGTGCATTGCGCCGGATCGGGAACCAGAGGTTCTCCAGAGGCCTCGTTCTGCGCAGAAGCAGGAATTGCCGCGACTATCAGGAGCGATATCAGGCCAAACAATATCGATGCCACCCGCATGATCAGTGTCCTTTCGTGTCCACAGGCCAGCCACGGACCTGGTCGCCCGGGGCGACAGGAAGCAATTCTACGCGCTCCCCCTCTGCCTATATACGTAGGTGGCGGATTTCTCCAAATACGCAGTTTTGTGGATGGCAGGGGACCAGGACTTTGAGAAGATACGTATGTCGGAAGCGGGACTCGGGACCGCGGACCTGAAGTCCAAAGCCTCCGGCGCTAATGGGAAAAACCCGGAGGGGCAGACTCGTCGCAATAATTGGAATGGAGTGACGAGCCTCCCCAGCTAATTGAGTATCGAGCGTTTGCGATCATAGTCGAAAGGGAAATGTGATGGACCAGATGGTAGCGAAAACGATTGTCTTCGACCGCGAAATGGCGATCCGGGCACGCGAGATGAACCGAATCGCAGCGGAAGGGCAGGATCGCCAGGGACGATTCGAAGGAATCGTGGGACGAGTGGCTCGCCTGGTGCAGTTCCGGCAGCAGGCTCCAGTGTCACTTCAGGAATGTGGTGGTGCGGCAGCCTGAGAGCAAGACAATGACATCTCGACAATGAACGACCGGCCGGATGCATTTCCGCCGGTCGTTTTGTCTGCCCGGTTTTTTCCACGTGTCACTCCCGCCACTGCCTGCCTGCAAGACCACCACAACTCTTTTCCTCTGCAAGACTTCAGGCTCGACCCGCCTTCGGGAGCCCTTTGGCAGCCGGGCGCCCGGTGCATCAACGGAGACTGGTCGCTGAGTGCCGCCATTCTCGTCTTTGGGACGCGAGCTCGGTGCGCATCGAGTCCTGTGCACCGCTGTGCCAATCAGAGCCGGATCCGTCCTTCCCTGATACCGGGTCGACTCCGTCTCAGGACAACGACGTAGTCGGCTGAATCCGCAAAATACACACATTTGCAGATGCCAGCATCCCGGGGGTTTGAGACGATATGTCTGTCGAGAGAGGGCCGAGGGACCGCGGACCGGACAGCACCGAACTCGGGGAACGATAAGACAATACGCAATGGGGTGGCCTCACCGGAATACTGGGTAATGGACTGGTGAGCCCCCACCTATGTGGGAAATATGTGAGTCGAATCTACAGGACAGGAGATGTGACATGTTGAATGAACTGGTACTTGCGCAGACGCTTCTCGGTCAGAGAGAACGCGCAATACAGGCCAACGAGCAACGGGTCGATCAACTCGTCGCCAAATATGGGGATCTGGATGCAGCGCCTCAGCAGGCTGGACTTGTGGACCGCGTCGTTTTGTTCGCCAAAGGCTTGCGTCCGCAACCTGGAGTGGCCACGGCCACGCTCGATGGTTCACCGGCAGCGGCCTGACCTTTTCTCGATAGCCCAGCACCACGGAAACCGGCTGCCAGAACCAGGCAGCCGGTTCCGCGTTTGGCGTGACCAAGGGGGCGTCAGCACGGTATCATCGCAACCCCGGCATCACCTCGGTCGCCAGCAGCTCGATCGTCTCGGCGTCGTCCATGTCCACCTGAACGACGAAGTACTGCGCTCCTGCTGATTTCATCCCCTGAAAGTAGTACACCGCCCGTTCTGGTCCGGCCGCGAAAATAAACCCGCGCCCGTTCGCCCGGGTGCCCGCAGATGTCGATGTCGATGTATCGACCTGATCCGCGCGTTTTTCGGCCTCCTGCTGGCTGCTGCCCAGGACCAGGTAGGTCGTGAAATGGGTCCGAAGCACGTCGTAGCGGGGTCTTCCCACATCGTCACAGTGCTGATCCAGAATCTCGAACTTGCGAGCCACTGCCGCGAAACGCTCCTCATCACGATCGGCGGGATCGGACGCGGGTATGCCCTCTCGCAGGTTGCAGGCATCGCCCCAGGTCGCGACCTGACGGAGCGTTCCCTTCTCCCCGCTGCCGCCGACCAGTACCGGCGGCCGGAATATCGGAGCGGGGTCGATGGTCATGCCGCGAACTTGCGCCTGATCACCCTCGAACGTGAACGACTGGCCGGACCAGACACCGTCGATGATCGTCATCATGTCGTCCAGCGCCTGCTGACGCCGGCGGATGGGGAGGAAGGGAAGCGCCATCATCTCGTATTCCGCTTCGAACCACCCTGAACCGACGCCAAGGATGGAGCGCCCTCCGGAAAGGTTGTCGAGGTCAGCTTGCAATCGCGCGACGTACGCCGGGTGTCTGTAGGTGGCAGCCATCACCAGCTGGCCGAGCCACAGTTTCGACGTCACCGCTGCTACACCGGAAAGCGCAATGTACGGATCGGCGTGGAGCGCTGGATGATCCATGATGAAGAGCGAGTCGAATCCGAGCTGCTCCATCGAGCGGGCGACGTCGAGGAGTCTGCGCGGCGCCTCATTGTCGGCGGGAACGACCGTTTGCAATCCCCAGCGGACGCCATTGTCTGCTTCAGCGACCCACGGATGTCGTGCCATAGTTACCCTTCCTTCGCACCGTTCACGATCAGATAGCTCCCAGCGTACCATCGAGCACGGGTTTGGTGGACCTCCTCGAGCGACTCGCTCTTCGTCGTGAATCTGGAGCGTCTCGTTCTGATCCTGGACATGCAGATACGGCAACGTCTGGGCGGCAATGTCGCCCAGACGGTTGTCGACCCCTCTGATCAGGGGAGTTCTTTGGACGTCCGCGCCTGACGCAGAGGCCTACGGCGAGAATGTCTTTCCGCCGTGCATATTCCAGGTGCCGATGTCGTCGTAGCTGTTGCCCGAAATCGCGAACTGGCCGGTAAATGCCGTCGAGATGCGAGGAGAACCGCCTCCATTCGGCAGTCGCCAGAGAGTCAGGTCGATGTGCGGAGTGACCTGATAGCCGCTGCCGCCCGGACCGGAGATATAGCCAACATATTGACCCTGGGTGACCGAGACGCCGCTGCGGATACTACTGTCGATGGTGATATGGAACATGGCGATGCCGTAGCCATTGCCCATGCCGATCAGGAGGCCACCGCTGGTCCAGAGAACCGTGCCACTGGCTGGAGCATAAACTGGCTCGCCCTGCGTTGCACCAGCGCCACCAGATTTTTGAATGTCGAGAGAGTAGTAATAGTCTGCGCCGGAGCCCCGATTCTGATGGGTCCCGCCGTTATACCCCTGAATGATCGACCAGGTTCCGCCTTTCACTGGCCAGACGAGCAGTCCGCCCGTATTGCCGCTGCCTGGCGTGGGTGTGGCCGCAGGCTGGCTCGTCGAGAGGAAGCTCGCAGAAACGTAGCCGCGAGTGCCGTTGTAGGTTACCGGGAAGAACCCGTTGGTTTGGCCGCCAGTGACCGTCACCGCCTGACCCGAGGGGACGACCGTCAGCACACCAAAGCTGGTGCCTGCACCGGACCGCAAATTGACTGAGGCGGTCGCATACCGTGTTTCCGTCGCAGGCGCGACGGTGGGGTCGGGCTCGCTATTGCCAGGCTCTGTGGCGCTGAGGTATTGCGAATAGGCCCAGCCGTTCGTCCCGTTGTAACGGACCGGGGTGAAGCCGTTCTGCGGCGATCCCGTCACGCCAACCTGCGCACTGTTGGGCAGCACCAGCAGGACGTTGCTGGAGGTCGAGGAGCTCGACCGCAAATTGAGCGATCCGCCGATCACCCAGGCGTTGGAGATGACCGTGCCGGTGTTGGTGTTGCCGCTGCCCGGCTCGGTGGCGCTGAGGTACTGCGAATAGGCCCAGCCGTTCGTGCCGTTGTGGCGGACCGGGGTGAAGCCGTTCTGCGGCGATCCCGTCACCCCAACCTGCGCGCTGTTGGGCAGCACCAGCAGGACGTTGCTGGAGGTCGAGGAACTCGACCGCAAATTGAGCGATCCGCCGATCACCCAGGCGTTGGAGATGACGGAGCCAGAAGAGGATGACGACGACGGTGCAGTACTCGACAGGTACTGCGAGGAGGCCCAGCCCGTCGTGCCCTGGTACGTCAGCTGGCTGAATCCGTTCTGAGTCACGCCGGTGGTGCTGACGCTCGCTCCGGAGGGCATGACCAGGAGCACCGCGCCGCCGAGGCTCGCAGTTGACCGGAGGTTCAATGAACTGGTCGTATACATCGAGGCCGCAGCTGCAACTGCGTCGGTCGAGGAAGAGGCCGAGGAGCTCGTGGTACCCGGCCGCGCCAGGTAGTCAGAGACCATGTAGCCCGTCTGGCCGCGAGCAGTGACCTTGTACCACTGGGAACCTTCACCATCGCTAACCGGCCCGTCGAGGACGGCGACAAGCCACCCTTCCGGGACCGACGTCACGACCGAAGAGTCGTATGACGGTTGACTGCGGACACGAATACTGTCGCCACCGGTGTACGAGACACGCGCCTCACCACCAACGACAAGATTGGTGTCGGCCCGGGCCGGGTTATAAGTGGAGAATACGGCGGTGAACGCCAGCAAAAATGCCAGGGGTAGCGCGAGCCAGCCAGCTCGCATCGCGGGGCGATGCATGGTCCTTCCCTCTATACCTGTTGGATGGCAGGCTGCAACCTTGCCATCCGTGCGGGACGAGCATCAGGGAACGCCTCAGCCAGGGGCGTAACTGCTCGGGTATGCGGTCAGGCTACCCCACCAACGCGCCAAGGGTCAAGAGGTGACAGGAGGGCACGAAAGCTGGGAATTTGCTGAAAGGAGCTGGCGCTGGGCGCTGGAGGAAATCACCGGGGAGGTGCGCCGCATGTTCCCAGCGCCACTTCTCACTCCAGGACTCAGGCTCCGGCCCTGTGAGGGAGTGGGCGGCAGCTGATCAACACCTGCCTCAGGCTTAGGGGCAATGTCATACAGAACGTCCTGGTCCTGCGGCGTTGCGCCGAAGAACATGTTCGAGCGCACGAGTTGAAGCCTCGGTCAATGGCTCGAGGCCAACCCAGGAATGCAAACGAATACGCCAGCGACGGCCTGCGCTTTTCGGCCGACGATCCGGGATTTACGACCCGCGCCTACTCCCCGTACACCTCGTGAATCGCCGCGGCGACGCCTTCCGCCAGCGTGGTCGCCTCCTGTTTGGTGATCGTCAGCGGTGGCGCAATGCCGATGCCCAGATCCGTCGGCCGGACGATGACGCCCTGTTTACGCGTGGCGGCCGTCAGCATTCCGCTTGGATTCGTGGATGGGTCGAGTTTCTCTTTCGTTTCCCGGTTGGCAACGAGTTCGACGATGGTCATCTGCCCCTTGCCCCGAATTTCGCCGACATTTTTGTGGTCTCCGACGAGGCGATCGAGCTCGGCACGGAGGTGGTCCCCCGTTTCGCGAGCATTGGTGGGAAGATCTTCGCGTTCGATAATGTCGATGTTTCTCAGGGCGACCGCACAGGCGACCGGATGCCCGGAATAGGTGAATCCGTGCATGAACATCCTGTCTGGCTCGCTCATCACATCGAAGATCGTATCGCTGACGGCGACGCCGCCAAGGGGGATGTAGCCGGACGTTACGCCTTTGGCGAAGGACGCAATGTCGGGCTGGAAGTGGTATTCAACCGCCCCGAACATCGAGCCTGTGCGCCCGAAACCACAGATGACTTCGTCGGCGATCAGCAAAATATTGTGTTTGGTGAGAAGTTCCCGGACCGCCTGCCAGTAACCGTCGACCGGCACGACGACGCCTCCGGCTCCCTGAACTGGTTCGCCGATGAATGCTGCGATGGTTTCGGCGCCTTCTCTGGCGATCAGCTCCTCGAGCTCGGCAATGAGCTTGCCAACAAACTCCTCATCGGACAGCCCTTCGCCATTGCGGTACTTATAGGGAGGGCTGACGTGGACGTAGCCGGGAACGCCAGGGCCGAAGCCCTCGTGATAGGTGGGGATTCCCGTGGCGGCGAGCGCACCCATGGCGATGCCGTGATAACCCATTTTGCGGGAAATGATCTTGATCTTTTCCGGCTTGCCTTTCAGCCACCAGTAGTAGCGAGCCATCTTGAGCGCGGTCTCATTCGATTCAGCGCCGCCGGAGGTGAACTGCATGTGGTTGAGATCGCCGGGGAACATCGAAGCGAGCTTGGCGGCGAGCTCGATCGAAGGGGGCGACGCCAGTCCGAAAAAGTTCGGGACGAACGCCACTTCATCGATCTGCTCGGCGGCGGCTTCGGCAAGCTCATGCCGGCCGTGCCCGACGTTGACGTTCCAGAGACCGGCAAAGCCATCGATGTAGCGTTTGCCATCGGTGTCCCAGAGATAGACTCCTTCGCCGTGAGCCAGGATCAGCGGTCCTTTTTCGCGAAGAGTCTTCAGGTTCGAAACAGGGTGAAGCAGGTGAGCCTTGTCTTTGGCGACAAGCTCGGTCGTGTTCCATGTTTGCGTGACGGTCATGCTGGCAAGACTCCCTTGGCGAGACTGGATCGATGCTGGAATTGTGCCACTGATTGCAGATCGAGTGGCCGTATCGATGCCGGAAGGCCACTGAAAGCATTGAGAGCTTAGCGCGCTTCCTCTGACCAGTCGGAATTTCGGACCAGATATGCAGAGCAATAGGAGGATTCCTGAGAATTGAGGCAGGTATTCCTGAAACGGAGCGAGGGCCAAACAGTATGAGACGCCGGTTGCCCAGCGTCCCGAAAGCCATGCTGATCCTGTCTACGAAGGTCAAGTCGTTATTACCGGGCCGTGAATCGCGATGTCATGCTATGGAAACGCGGCGGGTTATCTGCCCGTTGCTCTCATAGAAAGTCGTCTTGCCGGCGAGAAATGGATCATCCGGCGCGGGCTGCAATTCCCCGCTGGCGTCGATCGCACGAGACGTGATGGCGTGTTCGCCGGTCGCTGCATCCAACCAGTCGAACGTCCAGAAGGTCCAGGCAAGCTCCGATCCGTTGCCCTCGGTCAGCGTGGCAGGTCGCCACTCGCCTTCATCGATACGAACCTCCACTCCGGAGATCGGCGCGCCCCAGGCAGCTCCGTGGATGACGTAACTGTCTCCGTTTCTGACCACTTTGGCAGGCGCCGATTTGAGCCGGTCATGCTTGACCGATGTGAACGTCCAGACCGATTGGCCGTCGATTTGCTCTTCACGGATAGTGACGAAGTCGCGAGCCATGAAGTTCCCCTGGTAGCGGCTATCTCGCACCTCGATCCGGGTGAGCCATTTTGCGCTCATCGAACCGTACCAGCCGGGCGCTATTATCCGGGCCGGAAATCCATGTGGCGCTGTCAGCGGCGCTCCGTTCATTTCCAGCGCAACCAGGTTGTTGGGGTTCATGGCGTCAGTGAGCGACATGCTGCGGGCGAAATGCTCCGTAAGCGTCACCTCCCGCCAAACCTGCTCGCCGGAGTCGGCGCCCCAATACACGACCTCGATTCCTGCCTCCTGGACTCCCGCTTCCTCCAGGAGGGATGCCAGTGAAGGGCCGGCCCAGGTGGCATTGCCGATGGCACCGGTGAGAAAGGGCAAGCCCGAGTTGCCAGAGCACTCGATGGTCGCAGTCACCTCATGCCGCTCCCTGCCCTGAAGGTCCGCAAGGGTCAGCGTCAACGGCGTATCGACAAGACCACTGATTTCCAACGACCAGTCACTTTCACTTAACGCGGGTTCGATCCCAAAGTTATTGATGACGAAAAAATCGTCCGTCGGCGTGATCCACTCATCCAGTTCCTCCCAGGTGATTTGTTTGACGATGATCTCCGGCACCGGATTCTCTTCTGGCTGATCAAGCCAGGGAATCACCTCTCCGCCGCTGTTCTGAAATGCAGACGCTGGGCCGACGATCCGCAAGACGCTCAAACCTGCCAGGGACGCGGTGCCGCTCTTCAACAGGGTTCTACGAGAAACGATCGACTTGGACACTTGGAGGCTCCTTTCTCATTGACTCGTGAGATGTGATGGGTACTCACTGTGAAACAGCATGGGAGGCCGTTTTTCCGGTGCGCTATCGGTGTGTGTTCTCCGTCCGATTCGCGTCTCCGTCGAAACCTTCGATAGTGCTCCAAAAAGCAGCATTCACCGGTGCCACGTCCAACCGCGTTCGGCATGGACCTGGTCTCCAGATCTGATTTCCCTATCAGGAACGTTTGACGGTGGCGTTAGCTCAAATCTTCGGAGGCGACGTGCATGGCATCGACGATGCGCTCGTACGGTAGTTTCGCTCGTTCATTTGCCGTCTTTACGACATCGGCCGACGGGCCCTCGAAGAGGCAGTAGCATTTATCCTCGCCGGGGATGAAGGTTGAGCGAAGGTAACGCACAGGAGTTCCCTCATTGGTCATCGCCGCGGTAGTCTCCTTGGCGGCATTCGCCGCTGCGCCCAGTTGCTCCGGCGTGATGCCGGGCAGGTACCGCTCCACCAGAAACTTGCTCATGGGAAAACTCCTCTTCCGTAGCGGACACAACGAACCTCGACATGAATGCGACCGCGATGACTAGGGCATCGCGGTTGCGGCGGCGATAACGACGGCCATCATGGTGACCAGGCAGCTGACAACCGTGCTGACCATTACCCAGGCGCTGGCGACAGAATCCTCAGCAGAGTGCTGTCGCAAAGTGATGGAAGCCATTGTGGAGGTCCACTCGCTCGTCACCGAGGAGGTTCGCGACATCGGCGCGCCCTGTTGCTCAGACGCAATACCCGGTAGATAACCCGCGACCAGAGAGCTACTCATGATAGCCTTCTTTCCCTTTGGCGGACCCGACCCCGGATCCCCGACCATCTCTTAGTCAGGACGACTAAGATATTGCCAGCATCGTATCGGTCGGCGCCCACTCCCGAATATCGGGCAAAAGGCATAAAGCGGTACCTAAATGCGGTCGCTGCCGCGGAGACGCGCGGTCTAACCAACGGCCGAGGGCGAGTTGGGATTGGCCCGGCGCTCCATTTCCCAGGCTGCCACCTGCGCGCGTGAGTGCATGCCAAGCTTGCGCAAGATGTGCTCGACATGCGCGTCCGCCGTCCGCTCGGAAATGAAGAGCGTCTCGGCAATTTTCTTATTGCTCAACCCCTGGGTGATCAATTGAACAACTTCGCATTGGCGCGGTGACAACCCGCCGACGTTCAAAGTCACCCGGTCGGTCGACACAGGGTCCGCGAGTGGAGAGAGTGCGAGGCGGACCACATCGTCCGGCAACAGCACTTGGCCGGATTCCCAAACAGCGTCGAATGCCGCGGAGCCGAGTCGCTCTCGAAGAGTGGCGATCAGCGGGGCAAGATCCCCGCCTCCACTGAGTTCAGCGGACGCGTCCATCTGCCTGCGTATCGCGTCGATCGCGCCGAGCAAGCGCACGGCGATCTCATCCTGAGCGTCTTTGGCGAAGGCCTCGGCGAGGATTGCCATACAGGCCAGAACGCCGTCGCTGTCGCCTAAATCGCTGTAGAGCTGGAGACTTTCCCTCGCCTGCATCCTTGCCTGATGATTGTCTCCATCGTCGCGGGCGGCGGTTGCGAGGTTGCGTAGAGCGGCGGCCAGTTCCCTGCGGTCTCCGAGCTCACGAAACAGCGCAACGGCTTCCTGATAACAGGCCGCGGCCCTCTCGGGTTGGTCGCTGGCCCATGCCACATTACCGAGATTGCTGAGGGCGGACGCAACTCCGTGGTGGTCGCCGAGATGGCGAAATTGGGCCACGCTCTCTTCACAAAGGCGGAATGCCTCCTCGTAGTCTCCGCGCAACTTCGCCATGGTGCCGAGCGTTACGAGCGCCACGGCCGCGCCGGCGGGGTCATTGGCGATCCGGAAGAGGCGCAAGCTCTCCTGGTGATACTCGGCAGCGCGAGCGTACTCCTGCTGAAATTGCGCAATTACGCCAAGGTTGTTCAGCGCAAGCGCGGCGCCTCGCACGTTGGACAGGTGGTGATAGAGTGCAAGGCTTTGTTCATGGAAGCGCGCCGCCTGTTCGTACCTGCCGAGCGCGCGTGCCAGGTGGCCCGCAGCGTTGAGGGCCCTGGCACGGGTCTCGTCGGTCGTGCCGGACGACCAGGAGAGCCCGCCCTCGAGCCAGTGCAACCCTTCCGTGAGGTGCCCCCGCAAAACCCAGAACCGGTAGAGGGCAGCGCCCAGCCGCTGGCCTGTTTCGGCATGCCCGTGGCCGATTGCCCAGCGCAGGACTGCCCGAAAATTGTCGTGATCCAGCTCAAGATAATCGAGCCACGTCGCCGAAGCGCGAGACCAGAGCTCCGGCCCGGCCGCCTCCGCAAATCGGAGGAAGTAGTCCGCATGTCGCTGATACGTCTCCTCCGCGGCGCCGCTCGATACGAGCTGTTCAAGTGCGAACAGGCGCACTGTTTCGAGGAGCGAATAGCGCCTGGCGCCACTGTCGTCAGCCACCAGGACCAGCGACTTGTCGACCAGCCGGGTGAGAAGATCGAGTGTCGCGCTGCGATCCGTCTGGTCTCCACAAATCTCTTCGATTTCTTCGAGCGTGCCGCCGCCAGCGAAGACCGCCATCCGACGAAGCAGCACCTGCTCATCGGAATCCAGGAGCTCGTGGCTCCACTCGACCACATTGCGAAGTGTCCTATGGCGCTCGGTTGCGGTCCGATCGGCACTGGTCAGCAGCCGGAAGCGGTCGCCGAGCCGATCAGCAATCTGCTGCGGCGTAAGCGCCGCGACGCGAGCCGCAGCCAGCTCGATGGCCAGCGGGATCCCATCCAGTTGACAGCAAATCTCTGTGACCGAGGAGGCATTGGCATCGCTCACGGCGAAGCTCGGCGCCACCGCGTTCGCTCGTTGGACGAACAGCCGAACCGCATCGCTCGTGAGCGCGCTCGCTGCACTCCCGGATTCGCCTCGCTTCGGCACAGATAAAGGTCGTACCGGCCAAAGCTGCTCACCGGACATCCGCAATGGTTCGCGGCTAGTGGCCAGGATGCGAAGGTCGTCGCAGGTCCGTAAGAGGTGATCGGCCAACTGGGTGCAAGCACCGATCACATGCTCGCAGTTGTCGATCAGGAGCAGAACCCTCTTCGGCTGAAGGTACGCCGCCAGTGAGTCAGATAACCTGCCAGACAACTGTTCATGGATATCGAAAGTCGCCGCCACGATTGGAGTCACGAGATGTGATTCAGTAATGGTCTGGAGTTCGACGAGGTGGACACCATCCTGAAAGAACGGTCGAAGTCCAATAGCGGCCTGAAGTGCCAGCCGTGTCTTACCCACACCTCCCGGACCGGTCAATGTCACCAGGGAGGTAGTATCCCGGAGGACCAGGTCGCACAGTAAAGACACTTCGGTGTCGCGCCCAACGAGCGAAGTACGGGGCCGAGGGAGGGCGCCGGCGACGTGGCGTGAGATCGATTCGGCCATCGGCAAGCTCGATCATGTAATGTTGCCAAATCTGTGCCTTGATCATGACTGAGTCGAACACCCGTGTCAACGGCAGCGCACCTCATTGTTTTTTGGGGCCTAGAGGGTTCCATGGAGCGGAGGCTCTGCGGGATAGCGAGAGGATCACCTGATGCCCGAGCACCTCATACGCGAAACGTAGAACCGGTGAGCAGTGAGTCGGCTGACTGTCCAGGCACTGACGAAGCGATGGTCCTTCTCAACTCGGCCAGTTGCCGCCGTCGACGTTCAGGCACTGCTGCGTAACGTAGTCGGAGTCAGACGACGCCAGGAACACTGCCGCTCCGGTGAGATCCTCGGGTTGTTCGATGCGGCCCATGGGAATCGACTTTGTAAACGTGCGCTTGGGCTCCCCGACCTCCATGTTCAGCAGCCTGGCCAGCTGCTTATCCACTTCGACCCAGAACGGCGTGTCGACGATACCCGGGGCAATGGCATTCACGTTGATTTTGTGAGGTGCGAGGGCCAAGGCCATCGACTGAGTCATGCTGATCACCGCCGCCTTGGAGGCGCAATACGCCAGGACAAGGGCTTCTCCTCGCCGGCCTGCCTGTGAGGCCAGGTTGATGATCTTGCCGCCCTGCGCCTGGTCGACCATCTGTTTCGCCGCCGCCTGACTGCACCAGAGAAGCCCCTTGCAGTTGACATCGAACATCAGATTCCAATCCGCCTCGGTGGTTTCGAAGAACGGAATGATTTTGCCGACGCCGGCGTTATTGACCAGGATGTTCACCTGACCGTAGGTTTCGACCGTTATGTCGATCATTTCAGCGACCTGGTCCTGTTTGCGGACATCGACTCCTACTGGCAGCGCCTTGCCACCCGCCGCGGTGATCTCGGCTGTAACCGCTTGCGCGGCATCGAGTTGCAGATCTGCGACCACCACGCTGGCTCCTTCCGATGCATATCGGAGGCAGATTGCTCTGCCAATTCCGGAGCCGCCGCCCGTCACAATCGCTGTTCTGGCGTCGAGTTTCATCCTGGTCTCCCTTCCTGGAACTTCGCCGGTTCAATGCTCAACGCGGTACTTCTCCACGGTATCCTGATTCAACCGCACCCCAAGGCCGGGTTCGTCAGGCATGCGAACTGTACCGTCCGACTCGATCGTTATCGGCTCCTCGAAGAGCTCACTGCGCAACGGGTTCGGATTGTGGTCGCACTCCAGCAAACCGCCATTTGGTATGGAAGCGATGAAATGCATGTTGGCGATGGTGCTCAATCCTGACGAAAAGACATGCGGGATGACTGGCAAGGCAAATGCTTCCGCCAAAGCCGCGATTTTCCTGCACGGTGTGATGCCGCCCGTCCAGATGACATCGGGCTGGACGATATCGACCGCGTGAGAGAGGATCAGATCGCGAAACCCGGCAAGGCCTGTTTCCGTTTCGTAGCCGGAGACCGGCGTGTCGAGCATGCGAGCAACCTCGGCGCTCCCTCTCCGGTCCTCCGTCGCCACTGGTTCTTCCAGCCAGGCGATTCCCAGCGATTCGACCTGCCGCATGAAGTTCAGAGCCACCGGCGCCGTCCAGGCATTGTTGGCGTCGATCGCGATCTTGACAGTTGGCCCGACCGCTTCACGCACCGAGCGAACCCGTTCGACATCTTCCTCGAGCGTCGCTGTCGCATAGTTTGGTTCGATCATGTTGTGCAGCGGATTCATCTCGACATCGGGATTGCGCCCTACCTTGATTTTCAACCAGGTGATGCCTCGATCGACGTAGCCCGCCGTTTCTTCAGCGAGCGCGGCGGCATTCTTGTCCTTGGCATAGAAACCCGCCGAAGCGTAGGCCGTCAAGGTCTCGCGGTAGCCGCCGAGCAGCCGATAGAGTGGTGTCCCGGTCGCCTGGCCGATGATGTCCCAAAGCGCAATGTCGATGCCGCTGATGGCCATCATCAAGGCGCCTCGAGTGCCACGCTGATGAGAGCGCATGGCCATCCTCTGCCAGAGCCGCTCGACCTCAAAGGGATCCTGGCCAATGATCGCTCGCGCCAGCTCGCCTGTGACCATCGCCTCGATGCTTTCCAGATCGCCGCCGTAGGTCGCGGCCTCTCCCATCCCCGTCAGGCCCGTATCTGTGTGGACCTGCACGATAAGGAGCGGCCGTTCGGGCATAAAGTGGATGGCGTCGGCCATTGGCAGGTCCATGGTGTAGCGCAGCTTGATGGTCGTAATTTGAACGATCTTCATGAAACTCTCCGACTCATTGCTGATCTTCCGCTTGTAGACGAAATGTGCCGAGCAATTGCGTCAAGCACACCGGTCACAACAGCGATCGCTGAACATTGACAGATTCCGGCAAAGAATGCAGCATTGTCCGCAGACTTCGCCGGAACTCCGGCACATCCTCCGAGAAGAGTTCGATTTGGGCTCTTGGTTTCAACGACCGGACCGGGTATCCGGGCCGGAATACTGAAGGAGGCACCATGTCCCGTGTACCAGTCTCGACACGTCGCGGATTTCTCAAACTCGGCGCCGCAGCGACGTCGGTATTCGTGGCCGGGCGGTATTACACCGGTCCGGTGCTCGCTCAGGTACCGCCGCTCGAGCAAAAAGACTCATACGTCATTGGATTCAGCCAGGTCGGCAGCAACAATCCCTGGCGAATCGGCGAAACAAACAGCATGAAGCAGGTGTTCGAAGAAGGGCTCGGCTGGACGCTGATCATGACCGATGCCAACGAGGATACGGCCAAGCAGTTGGCGGATATCGACTCGATCCTCGCCCAGCAGCCGGACATCATGATCTTTCCGCCTCGCGAATCACAGGCTCTGGCGCCAAAAGTCGTGGAAATCTGGGAGGCCGGTATTCCGGTGATTCTCATCGATCGCGACGTCGATCATGAGATCGCCCGTCCTGGCGAGCATTACATTACGTTCATCGGTTCGGATTTCGTCCAACAGGGTATGCAGGCCGCGCAGTGGCTCGCTGAAGCAACTGGGGGCAACGCCAAAATCATCCAGCTCGAAGGGACCACCGGGTCCGATCCGGCAATCGACCGTCAAAAAGGATTCGAAGACTTCCTTGCCGGCACCTTCCGTGGCACCCCGACCGCGGATGGAGCAATGGGCGGAATGGAGATCATTGCCTCCCAGACCGGCGACTTCCAGCGCGACATCGGCCGGCAGGTAATGGAAACGCTGCTGCAGTCGAACCCGGACGTCAACGCCGTATACGCTCACAACGACGAAATGGCGATTGGCGCCATCACCGCCCTGGAAGCGGCGGGCCGAGTACCTGGCGAAGATGTCATCCTCGTTTCCATCGATGGATCGAACGCGGCCCTCGACGCGATTGTCGATGGCAAGCTTGGTGCGTCGGTCGAGTCGAGCCCGTTCTTCGGACCGATCGCCCACGAAACCATGATGCGCTATGTCAATGGCGAGGAAATCGAGCCGTGGGTGGTGGTTGAAGACCGGTTCTTCGACATCAACAACGCCGCGGAGTTCCAGGGCCAGCAGTTCTAGAATCGGGCGCGAGTTCTCGAGACACGGGTCAGGGGGCGCGCCGAACGGCGCGCCCCCTGCGTTTTCCGCGTGACACAGAAACTTGTGAGGCCCTGATGATCGCCGGACTCGGTCACATCCATGAAACGCATACCCAACATGCACATGTCCGAAATCGCATCCGTGACTGATACGCATCGGATCAGCGGCGCGGCGCCCCTGGATGCCGGGGGATCCCCGCTCTTGCTGCACATGCGAGCGATCGACAAGAGCTTCCCCGGCGTCGTGGCGTTGAACAAGGCGTGGCTGAATATTCGCGAGGGCGAGGTGCACGCCATCGTCGGCCAAAACGGCGCGGGCAAGTCAACACTGATCAAAATCATCACCGGAGCATACCGGCGGGACGGTGGCGAAGTCATCTTCGACGGAAAGCCGGTCTCGTTCGGGTCCACCCATCAAGCGCAAGTTGCCGGGATCAGCACCATTTTCCAGGAAATCAATTTAGTGCCATTCCGCTCGATTGCCGAGAACATCTTCATGGGGCGTGAGCCTCGACGATTCGGTTTTCTGAACTGGCGCAAGATGAACGCTGATTCGGCCCAGATTCTCGGCGGGCTCGGCGTGCACGTGGACGTCAAACAGCCATTGATGAACCTCAATGTGGCCCTCCAGCAAATGGTGGCCATAGCGCGGGCCGTCTCCTTCCAATCCAGACTCGTGATCATGGACGAACCGACGTCCTCTCTCGATGAGCGGGAAGTCGACACGCTTTTCGACGTGATTCGCAGACTGAAACAGGATGGTGTAAGCGTCATCTACATCTCTCACCGGCTCGACGAACTCCATCAGATTGGCGACCGGATCACGATCATGCGTGATGGCGAAACAATCGAGGAATCTCCGCTGAGTGAGCTGACCAAACTCGAAATCGTGTCGAAGATGCTGGGCAAGGCCATCGGCGAGATTTCCCGTGAAGGCGCCACCGGTTTCAAAGAGACAAAGAAGACTGTCACGAGTGAGCCTGTCGTCCGGGCTGAGCACCTTCGACGTGGCAGAAATCCAGTCGATGTCTCGATCGACGTGCGTCCCGGCGAAATTGTGGGAATGGCCGGACTTCTGGGATCGGGACGGACGGAAACCGCCCGCATCCTTTTCGGCGCTGACCAGGCCGAGGGCGGTTCCGTTATGCTGAAAGGACAGCCCATTTCCTTCAGCTCTCCGCGAGAGGCGATCAAATCCGGGATGGGGTATTGCTCGGAAGATCGCAAAGCCGAGGGGATCATTCCCTTCATGTCAGTGCGCGAGAATCTGACGCTCGCGGCAATGCCCGTTCTCTCCCGTCACGGAATCGTCGATAGAGAAGAACAAACGGCGATCGTCGACCGATTCATCTCGCTATTGTCGATCAAGGTGTCTGATCCCAATCAGGAGATTCGGCAGCTTTCCGGTGGGAACCAGCAGAAGGTCCTGCTGGCCCGATGGCTCTGTCTCAATCCGGAGGTGCTTTTGCTCGATGAACCGACGCGAGGCATCGATGTCGGCGCGAAGGCCGAAATCCATGCATTGATCGAGTCTCTGGCTGACGAAGGACTGGCGGTCCTCATGATCACCTCAGAAATCGAGGAGATCGTCGAAGGGAGCGATCGGGTATTCGTGCTGCGCGATGGCCGCACGGTTGCAGAGTTCGGAGCCGATCAGATCACTCAGGACACCATCATCACGGTCATGGCTGAAGGACACGAAAACGACGATTCAGCGCCCGAGGACAAGGCGTAACCGATGGCAAGTGCACCGGGCCCGGGCCGCTCAACCCTCGACTCATCCGCAGCACGATTCGCTTTTCCAGACCTGATACGAAAGAGCAGCCAGACCCAGAGAGCTCTGGTGGCGTTGATCGTGCTTTCGCTTTACAACGCATTTTTCACGACGAATTTCCTGACGATCGCCACGCTGCGGGTCAACTTGACGCAAGTGGCGACGATCGCCATAGTCGCCATTGGCATGACGTATGTCATCGGCAGCGGTGGAATCGACCTGTCGGTTGGCGCGCTGATGGCCATCTCGGGAGCACTGGCGCCGATCATTTTCGATAGTGACCGCTGGCCGTTGCACTACGAATGGGTCGGAGTGACTCTGGCGTTCATCGTCCCCGTACTGGTCGCTGGCGGTTTCGGCTATTTCAACGGTTTTTTGATCACCCACTTTCGCATTCAGCCGATCGTGGCCACGCTTGTCCTCTTTCTGGGCGGACGTGGTATCGCCAAGGCCCTGTCCGATGGCATTCTTGTCGAGTTCCGCAAGCCGAACTTCGACTACATCGGCACCGGGCGTCCACTTGGCGTGCCGGTTCAGGTCATATTGCTGGCGATCATCGCCATTGTCGCCGCCTGGGCGTTGCGCTCCACGACGTTTGGCCGGTATGTCCTTGCGGTCGGCGGAAATCCCGGTGCCGCGCGTTTAGCGGGAGTTCCGGTCGCCAGAGTCACCCGCTCGGTCTACGTTCTCAGTGGATTACTGGCAGGACTGGCCGGGTTGATCGTGATCTCGCTGAACACCTCAGCGGATCCCTATCGGGTCGGCGAGTTCATGGAACTCGATGCCATCGCTGCGGTCGCCGTGGGCGGCACCCCGCTGACGGGCGGCCGGGCGACGATCGCCGGCACATTAATTGGAGCGTTCTTCATACATCAAATCAGGTACACGCTCATCTCGCATGGCATAGCAGATGGCACGACCCGAATGGTCGTCGCCGCGGCGATCATTGTGGCTGTGCTCTTCCAGCGTCAGAAGATTTCATAAGGCGGATCGTGAATGTCTGAACCGACGACACCTGCGCCAATCACCAGTCAAGCGATTTCGTCCAGAGTGACCGGATGGGGGCAGCACCAGGGTGCGCTCATCGCGCTGATCGCGATTTTTCTCTTCGGCGTGTGGCGATATGGCGAGAATTTCACGAGTGACTTCAATCTCTGGACTCTTCTCAAGAACAACACGTATTTCGGGTTGATCGCACTCGGCATGACGTTTGTGATCATGACTGGCGGCATCGATCTCTCGGTTGGCGCGGTGGTTGCCCTGTCCGCGGTTGCCGCCGCCCGGTTGAGTGGTGATGGTCTGTGGGTCGCCGTGGCCGGTGCAGTCGGGCTGGGACTGGTTGTGGGCACGATCAATGGGGGAATCATCTCCGTTTTCAACGTGCAGCCGTTTATCGTG
>JBFWRO010000005.1:0-17557 GCA_050248865.1 Thermomicrobiales bacterium
CAGGGTGTCAGGCATCTGATCCGGAACGAGCAAATGACCGGAGGACAGCTCGGCAAGCCGCGAGGGGCCCGCTACCGGTCGTACGACCGGTTGCAGGCATTTCTGAAGGCCGAGAAGGCGATGGCCGAAGGAGCGGGCATGCATTCATTGCTTGGTCCCGACTTGGGGAAGCTGGACAGGGCCATCAACGCCATCTACCGCTCCCCATTGCGCAGTGGAGCGACGGATTCGCTGAACAGATTGTTGCGGACTGGGGCAAACGACGAGCAGCTGGCAAACCTTGTGGTCGCCCTGTGGGAAGAGGACAAACTGGTCGTCGGTGATGACGAAGAAACGGACATCGAGCCGACGATCTTGTGCTCGATGGGTCTCTTTCGCGGGCAGGAGTGATTCGTGACGATCGAAACAGCGATAAACCGTCAACGGCTGCAGAATTTTCAGTTTCGGGAACTCTTCGTTTCCGGGCTAGGATGGGACAATCCGTCCTCAGGGCCTATGCATGTCAGCGAAAGCGATAACGCGTTCACTTTCGAACGCGTTGCGGAGAAAGCAGGTGTGCAGGTTGTTGCTGGAGGATGGGACTCCAGGGGCGAGGTACCCAATTACCAGATTCGAAGGCAGATTCAACGGGAAATCGCGAAACTTTCCCACGAGCATTTGATCGTCTTCACCGATCGGGACCAAACCCAGCAGGTTTGGCACTGGATCAAGCGAGAACCGGGTCAACCGTCACGTGCACGGGAGAGGCAATTTTTCAAGGGCCAATCAGGGGAGCCGATTCTGCAGGCGTTGCAATCGGTCCGTTTTACGCTCGACGAAGAGACCGAGCTGACGATCAACGCTGTCACGAACAAACTCGAGAAGGCGTTCGACAAGGATAAGGTCACCAAGAAGTTCTACGACAAGTTCAAGGACGAGCACGACGCCTTCCAAACATTTGTCAGCGGCATCCCGATGCGGAGGACGAGAAGTGGTATGCATCGGTGATGCTCAACCGGCTTATGTTCATCTACTTCTTTCAGCAGAAGGGGTTCCTCGACGGGAAGGCTAACTATCTCCAGGCGAAACTGGCCGAGGTGCAACGACGCCATGGCGCGGACAGATTCCATACGTTCTACCGGCAGTTCCTGAGAAGGCTCTTTCACGAAGGCCTGGGGCAACCAGCGGAAGCGCGGGATCCCGAACTCGAGGAGCTCATCGGCGACGTGCCGTATCTAAATGGCGGCATTTTCGACGAACACCAGCTCGAACTCGCCTATCCAGAAATCGACATTCCGGACGCAGCATTTGCGAAAATTTTTGCGTTCTTCGATTCGTACAAGTGGCACCTCGACGAGCGGCCCATCGCCAACCAGAACGAAATCAACCCCGATGTGCTGGGATACATCTTCGAGAAGTACATCAATCAGAAAGAATTGGGCGCGTACTACACGAAGGAAGACATCACTGACTACATTGGCAAGAACACCATCATTCCCTTTCTCTTCGACGAGGCGCGGAAGGACGTGCCGAGCGCGTTCAAGCCTGGAAGCTATATCTGGCAGTTGCTTCAGGATAACGCGGACGACTACATCTACGACGCAGTCGAAAAGGGAACGAGTCTCCCGCTGCCTCCAGAGATCGCAGTCGGCATAAGCGATATCTCAAAGCGAGGTGGCTGGAACCGGCCAGCGACAGCGGAATACGCACTGCCAACCGAGACCTGGCGGGAGCATGTGGCGCGGCGGCAACGCCACAACGATGTCTGGAACCGGATCGTCGACGGCGAGATCAGCGAGATCAGCGATCTAATCACGTACAACCTCGACATTCGACGGTTTGCTGAAGATGTTATTCGCCATGCCGAGGGTCCGGAGGTGGTTCGGGCATTCTACAAGGCCATCACCAAGATCAGCGTGCTCGACCCGACGTGTGGCTCGGGCGCATTTCTCTTCGCGGCGCTGAACATCCTGGAACCGCTGTACGAGGCCTGCCTCGACCGGATGGAGGGATTCCTCGACGGGCTGGTGCTGGAAACGCCTAAGCCTCATCCGGAAAAATTCCGGGATTTCCGCGAGACGTTGGCCCAGGCGGAGGCGCATCCGAACCGGACGTACTTCACTCTGAAGCAGATCGTGCTGAACAATCTGTACGGAGTGGACATCGTCGAAGAGGCAGTGGAGATCTGCAAGCTGCGGCTCTTTCTGAAGCTGGTGGCGCAACTGGAAAGCAAGAATCAGATCGAGCCACTGCCGGACATCGACTTCAATATTCGCTGCGGGAATACGCTAGTAGGGTTTGCGCGGCGGCAAGAGGTCGAGAAGTCGCTGATCAAGGGGCGGCAGCGGTCTCTTGATCTCGATGGGGAGGTGACGAATCAACTCGAGGAGATCGACGAAGCGGCGAAGAAGACGGATTTGGCCTTCCAGCGCTTCCATGAGATGCAGTCGCAGCAGGGAATGGACGCGGATGGGTTCCGGCTAGGCAAAGAGGAACTGCGTCGCCGTCTGAACGAGCTCGGCACTAAGTTGAATGCGTATCTTGCTCGAGATTACACAGTTACCGCGAAAAGCGGAGATCCGCTCTACGAACAGTGGTTGGCGTCGCACCAGCCATTTCACTGGTTTGCCGAGTTTTACGGGATCATGCGATCCGGCGGTTTCAACGTCATCGTAGGCAATCCACCGTTCGTCGAGTACAGCAAGGTTAGGAAGGTCTACTCGGTCAACAATTTAGCTACGATTTCCGCCGGAAATCTTTACGCGTATGTAATTGAGAGATGTTCAGATCTGATTGGAACTGGTGGGTTCATTGGCATGGTTGCTCAACTTTCGGCATTCTGCACTCCAAGAATGGAACCATTCTTAAACCATTGGTTGCATAAAATGGCTATGACCTGGGTCCCAACGTTCGACGATAGGCCGGGCAAGTTGTTTGACGGATTGCAGCACATTCGTGTCGCGCTTCCGATCGGAAAGGCGGGTTCAAAGGAGTGCAAGATATTCACAACAAAGTACCAGAAGTTTGCGACATCCCAGCGGACAACACTTTTCGAATCTCTTTCATATTGCCAGAATCTAGTCCCTCCTCGAACCGGTAGTCTTTTGAAGATCTCTTCTGAACTTGAGAACCACATGGCTTCCAGACTTTGGACCAATCAACAGGTTCTTGGGGATCAGCTCACCGAGCAGCAAAACGCAAATTTCGTGTACTACGGATATGGTTTCGGGTACTGGGGAAAAATCCTGAATTTCAAGTCATTTTTTCGGGGCGAGAGAGTAAGTTCATCGACAGGTGACAAGTACATCTACTGTCGGCCCAGTTGCGATCGCGACATTGTAGTAGCGGTGATGAACTCGTCACTTTTCTATTGGTTCTATTCCACATTTAGCGATGGACATAATTTCACGAAGCATTCAATCACGTCATTCCCATTTTCTGCTCCCAGTTTATCCATTGCAAGCCGCCTGAAATCCCTCACTCAAGAACTGATGGACGACCTGAAGCGCAATTCGCGCAGACGGTCGGCGTATTACAAGGCAACCGGCGCTGTTGAATATGATGGGTTCTACCCACGTGAGAGCAAAGTGATCATCGACAGGATTGACGAGGTCCTATCAGACCACTATGGGCTTTCAGGCGAAGAACTCGACTTCATTACCAACTACGACATCAAGTATCGGATGGGGGCGGATTTGCCGGCGGATGAGTCATTGTGACAGAGCCAGGGCGCAGACTGGCGCATCTCAGGTCAGAGCACAATCTCGATCGTGCGAAGCTACCGGCAGTCTTGGTCGTCGCCATAGGCGCCGCAAGTGTTCTTGTTTTCCTCGTTGCTCGCTATGCAGGGACGTCCACCAAGATTGCGCTCATTGCAGTCATTTCCTCTTTGCTCGGCGCCTCGCTGGGATTAGTCGGCGGATACCTATTGGAGTTGCGTCGAGAAGAGAGAGCGGAAAGGTCCGCCTGGCAAAATCGGTTGGACTTAATGATTTGGGATGCCCTGACGGAAATGGAAGAGGCGGCCACAAGAAAACTGGAGGTCTCCATTTATCTCTTTTATCAGCATTATGTGGGAGCAGCCAGAGACATTCAAAAATATCTCCAGGCACTTGCCGAGACTTCGAGAATGATGATCGCCAAAGGCAGGATCCCCAGCCTTGATGTTTTCAATGCGATGGTGAATTTCAACAACGTGACCTCAGCGTTGGCGGCCGGACACTGGAACGGTGACTTTGACTCGGCCGAACGCGAAGCTATGTTCAGTCATCAACTCCTCTGTTACGAAATAAGTAAGGAACGACTGGCCTTAACCGCCCGGCAACCACGCGAGTACTACATTGCCGACCCTCCGACAGGTAATCGCACCTCATCGAATTCTGCCTCGAATCAAAGCGAGTCTGTCCAAGAGTCTCAATTAGTCACTAACCCACTTGGTTGTCGCTCCACGCGACCATAGCACAGACACTCTATCGAAATGTCGATCAGACACCTGGAACAACACTTCCTCGCTCTCTGCTGCTCGCGTCAGGTGCCAGGACGACCGATTCTGCTTGCGTTAGACCTTGCGACGACGCTGCGAGATGCCGGTATTGGGGTGATCGGCGGGTTTCAGACAAGTGTGGAGCGGGATTGTCTCGACTTTCTGCTGAAAGGGTCGCAGCCCGTGGTAGTCGTCGCGCCGCGCGGTCCGTATTCCGAGAATCGGATTCCAGCGAACCTGCGACCCGGGCTGGCGGCGGGTAATGTCTCACTCATTTACCCATACGCCGAAGGTCATGCGCGAGTCACGCGAGAGACGTCGGCTGCGGCAAACGCATTGGTCGATGAGTTAGCGGCGGCGATGTTTGTGATCCATGCCAGTGAAGCCGGCGAGACGTGGCGGCGGGCAGAACGGTTGATCGCTGTAGGGAAGTCTGTCTTCACCTTTTCCGTGCCAGAGAACGAAGCCCTTTTGCAGGCTGGAGCGGTAGGCATCGAACCAGAGATCGTGCGGGACCCTGCTCGGCTGCAGTCGTCGATCGGCTGGTAGCGTCCACCTGCTTGTCTTGGACATCCAAGGGAAGACAGCAACCGGAGAAGCTCGAGCAGGCCCCCAATTCTGAGTTGGTGATGCCGCTGTCGCTGGCATTCCGCTGCGGCGGGAGAAGCTTCGGCTGCACTCCGCTGCGCTTCGTTCCGCTCAGCATGACGGGGTCACCTGCATGCCGACAGAGCCGGAGGGCGATGCGGGGCTTACCGCGATCCAACCCGCTCCGAGAGCATGGTGTAGCCCCGGCGGGTGGCGCGGTAGGCGGCGGCCATGCTTTTGGCGGCGACGGCTTTGGCGGCGCTGTAGCCTTTGGCGAGGGCCCAGCGGCCGGCCAGCTCGGCGGTTTCGGCGTCCCGCTTCATGTCGGCGCTGGTCAATCCCGCCAGGTCGAGATGCTTCTGGACCAGATCGGGAGGCGTCAATTTCGTCGCCGTGCCGAGCGCGGCCATCATCACCACCAGGTCGTCGATTTGGCCAAAGACCGGGATCAGGCCGGGGATGAGATCGATCGGGGAAACGACGTACGAGCCGCCGAGAATGAGGGCGGCTTTGGCTTTCATGGGGACGTCGGGGTCGCGGACCATGCCCACGACGAGCTTCATGTAGCGCGGGCCTCGCCGCGCTGTTTCCTTGACGCGATCGCTGAGCGCCTCGTCATCCGGCAGGTCGTCCTGTTCCCATCCCGGCAGCTGCTCATTCATCGGCTGAGTCTCCTTGCATTCCCAAATGGCCCAGGATCGCTGGCGTTCGTGGCCGCGTGGGCCTGTTCATTTGCCCCTGACCTACACCGTACTACACCGGCGCGGTCGCCCGTCGAGCCAGTTCAGCCGAATCTGGCACAAGAATCGTGCCAGGCGGTGCATCGCGCGAGTCACCGCGCACCGGCCGGCACCAGTTATGCTAGCGACCATGATCGACGATGGCACGTTCTCGGGTGACATGGCTGCGCAACTGCTGACGCCGGGGACGCTGTTCCCGGTGACGACGCAGATCCGCGACCTCCTGCACGATCGCATTCCCCTGGGCGATGCGGAGCTGGCGATTCTCTCCAGCCAGCCATTTCTGCGACTCGAGCGCATCCAGCAACTCGGCTTCGTGTCCCGCATCTGGCCGGGGGCACGTCATGCCCGGTATGAGCATTCGCTTGGCGTCTTTCATCTCGCTCGTCTCGCTGTGCAACGGCTGCGGATGGTTCCCGGGGGCCGCTCGATCAGCGACGCCGATGCACGGACGGTCTGCGCGGCAGCGCTGCTGCACGACGTCGGTCATTATCCGTTTTCTCATGCCATCGAGGAGCTTGGACCGCCGGTGGTGTCGCATGAGGAAGCGGGCTGGAGACTGATCACCCGGGATCCGATCGCCGCGATTCTCCGGTCGCAGTGGCACGTCGACCCGGCGCGGGTCGCGGCGATCGTGGCGCCGGGGCAGACGGCGCTCCCGGTCACCGATCAGCTCTTGCGAGGGCTGCTGTCGGGTCCGCTCGATGTCGACAAGCTCGATTATCTGCCGCGCGACGCGACTGGTTGTGGGGTGCCCTACGGCGGCGTCGATACCTCTCGATTGATCGACAGCCTGCGTATCGCGACGCTGGCGGGAGAATCGGCGGCGCGTATCGCGATCGACTCCAAGGGCGTGAGTCCGCTCCATTCGCTGATCAATGCTCGCCAGGAGATGTTCGACAATGTGTACTGGCATCACACGAACCGGGCCTGCATGGCGATGCTGCTGCGAGCGGTTCAGGATGCGCTGACCGCCGGCGCCTTGTCCGGCGACGAGCTCACGAGCTTCGACGACCGTTCGCTGATGCAGCGCCTCTCCGGCGAGACGATGCCCGCTTCGACCAGATCCCTGATCGACGCCCTCGAATCGCGCAGGATTCACAAGCGCGCGGTCGAGTTCAGCACCAGCGCCCAGCCGCTCTTCTCGCACCTTTCACTGTTGTTCGAGGATCCGGCGCGACGCCGTGCCATCGAGGTGTCGATGGTGGAACGACTCCGGCGGATAAGCGGCCTCAGCATCGCGGATGAGTCCATCCTGATCGATATCCCCAAGCCGGAAAAGTGGCGCACCGCTGTCTGGGTGCAGTTCGAGCAGCCGCCTGTCGGGTTCTCCGCGCTGATGCCCTGGAAGGACGTTGTGGGGCTGACAGACAGCGACTTCAAACGCTATGAAGACCACCGGCGGATGATTCGGATCGTTGCCGCCGAGCCTCTCCGGGATATCGTGCGCCGTTCCTGGGAGGCACTCCTGTTGCCAGCGATTGGGTTGCCTCTGGAAACCGAGAAACCCGCCGATAGCGCAGATACCGAGCAGTCCGCGAAGCAGCAGATTCGACATCGTGCATGATCCTGCGCGCCGGATTAGGGAGTTCTGCGTATTTACCATCTTGTATCCGTCGCCTACAATCGTTCTATTCTGTAGAGTTCCTGTGCAGGTATCTGTTCAGCGATGTGCGAAATTGCGTTGACGACATGGAACGAGCAGAAGGGCATTGGTCAGCGACGGCTGGATGGATCAGCCGCGGGCCGTGCAGCGAGGAAAAGGGATGGCAGCATCGAGATTTCGCGATGCGTGGGAGCTGAACGACAGATCTCATAGCAGCGCGACTCGACCGCAACGTGCAATTGTGGCGGGTTTCGTCCCGCTGCTGCTTCTCTATGCGCTTTACACGCTGCTCCGATGGACATTCGTCGATCGCGCGGCGTCTGTTGGCGACCACAATGCGCAGTCCGTGATCACCTTCCAGAGCCGGCTCGGTATCGACTGGGAGCAGCCAATCCAGGCGCAGGTCCTGGGTCGCAGTGAGTCCGTCTGGCTCGTCAATCACTACTATGTTTACGCGTTCTTCCCGGTGCTGATCGGATCCGCAGTGCTCGCTGCATGGCGGGCGCCGGCGGTGTTTCATGAGTGGCGCAAGATTTTCGTCGTTTCTCTCTCGCTCGCTTTGGCAGGGTTCGCGCTTTACCCGCTCACACCCCCGCGACTCCTGGGCGGGCAGACGGGATATGTGGACACCCTTCTCCTCAGCGGACCGAGATACTATGGCGACGAATCCGGGTCTTCTCTTTTCAATCTGTACGGATCGATTCCGAGCATCGTCAACGAATATGCCGCGATGCCGAGTATGCATGTGGGGTGGTCAGCAGTGGCCGCCGCACTGCTCATTGCCGCGTTTCCTGAAAGGCTTCTGGTGAAGGTGCTTGCGGTGGCGCATGTGATCGTCATGCAACTGGTTGTGGTGGCCACGGGCAATCACTTCTTTATCGATGGGATCATCGGATTGCTGGTGGTGCTCGTTTCCTGGCTTGTCGTCGTCCGGTTCCTTCCACGTCTCGAGTCCTGGTGGGAACTGGGCAGGAGATCTCATGAGAACTTCACGGTCTGCCAAAAGTGACGCACCCGTGACTGAGATCGACTTTCAACCCGATCCCGAACCATCGCCGAGTGTTGCTGCCGGGAACCGCGGTGACTGGTTGACCACGGCGTTCCTGATCTATTTCGGCATCATTGCGCTGGTGATCATGGCGTTCATTCTCGTAGCCTGGAACAATGCCTGAGCCCGCGTGCGTCCCAGCAGTGACCGCAACGAGTTGACTTACCGGGCAGAACATGCTCGCTCAATGCTGGCGCCGGATTCACCTTGAATGATGTTCGACCGTCGCGCCAGGGATCCAATCATCAACGCGACGAGAGCCCCGCACGTCTGGCGCGGGGCTCTCCGGTCATCACTCTTGTAATGGCCGCTAGATACCCGCGACCGTTATGGCCCCTTCGTTCGCCTGAGTGACCAATGCGGCATATTTTGCCATGACACCGGACGTGTATCGCGGCGCCGGGGCCGTCCATGCCGCCAGACGGCTGGCAATCTCTTCATCGCTGAGCACCACTCGCAGCGAGCGATTTTCGATGTCCATGATGATCGTGTCGCCTTCGTGCACTGCGGCAATCGGACCGCCGACAAATGCTTCCGGTGCGACGTGTCCGGCCATCAGACCCTTCGTGGCGCCACTGAATCGCCCGTCAGTCACCAGCGCACAGGAACCTCCCAAACCCTGACCAATCAGCGCGGCGGTGACACCCAGCATCTCCTGCATGCCCGGGCCGCCTCTGGGACCTTCATAGCGAATGACAACGACGTCGCCCTCGCGGATCTTGTTTGCGTACACGGCCTCGAGCGCTTCATGCTCGGAATCGAAAACGCGAGCCGGGCCCTCGTGATACAGCCGCTCATAGCCAAAGATCTTGATCACTGCCCCGTCCGGAGCAATGTTGCCCTTGAGGATGACGAGTCCGCCGCTCTCCTTGATCGGTTTCTCGACGGTGACGACCACATCCTGACCGGGCGTCTCGCGAGCGTCGGCCGCTTCTTCGGCAAAGGTCTTGCCGCTGGCGGTGAGCAGGTCGCCCCGTAGCTTTCCGCCCGCGATCATGCGCTGAGCCACGAGCGGTGTGCCACCGGCGGCATCGAGATCGGCGGCCGCGTATCGGCCACCGGGCATCATGTCGCAGATCAGGGGCGTCCGGCGGGAAATCTGGTCGAAATCATCGATGTCGAGCTCGACTCCCGTTTCACGGGCCAGGGCGAGAAGGTGGAGGACGGCGTTCGTCGAACCGCCACTGGCAGCGACACCGGCGATGGCGTTTTCGAATGCTTCCCGGGTCAAGATGTCGCGCGGTTTGATGCCGCTCTGCAGCAAGCTCATGATCAATTTGCCGGCTTTGCGGCCAATTTCCATCTTCTCAGGGTTGACCACGCTGCCTTTGGTGCCTTCGCCGGCCCTGGCCTGGTCCCAGGACACCGCCGGTGGGGAGGCCGTACCGAGTGGCGAAAGTCCGATGAACTCCATGGCCATGGCCATCGTGTTGGCCGTGTACTGACCGCCACAGGCGCCGTGGGTGGGGCAGGCATGGTCCTCGATGAGCTTCAGTTCTTCGTCGCTGATCTTTCCTGCCTTGAATGCGCCAATCGCTTCGTACACCGAGCGAACCGTGGCCTCTTTCATGACTCCGTTGACTTCGACTTCGCCGGGGAGAATCGTGCCTCCGTAGATCAGGAAGCCCGGAATGTTCAGCCGCGCCAGGGCCATGGAGAGACCGGGCAGCGTTTTGTCGCAGGCGCCCAGGCCGATCACGGCGTCGAACATGTGTCCCCGGCCGACGAGCTCCACGGAGTCTGCGATGATCTCGCGCGAGATCAGCGAGGTTTTCATGCCCTCGGTGCCCATCGTGATGCCATCGGAAATCGAGACCGTATTGATTTCCATTGGCACGCCGCCGGCCGCCCGGACACCTTCCTTGACCGCGTGGGCGAGTGTGCGCAATCCGAAGTTGCAGGGCATCGTTTCGATCCACGTATTCGCGATGAGGATCATCGGCTTGCCGAGATCTTCGTCGCTCAGCCCGATGCCTTTGAGCATGGCCCGCGCGCCGGCGCGCTCCACCCCATCGAGAATGTGACGGCTCTTGTGCCGCATATCGAAGTGCCCGTTCGACCCGTTTTTGCCTGCCATCAATCCTGTCCTTTTTCCCTTTGCCGCGCACAAGCCGCGACGTCAACCTGTCGTTGTCAGTTTCTCATACCTTCGTCAATGTCTCCAACCGGTTGACCAATTTCGAGGTAAAAGAAAAGGCCCCGCGACGAGTCGGCCGCGAGGCCCATTCCGGATTCGCGTTCGGTCAGCCGGCCGGCGTGGCCTCGGCCGTGCCTTCATCGGCGACGAGTCCCGCCTCGGCGGCACGCTCCGCTTCACCAAGGTTGTCCGCAGTGATAAGGGCCGGGACCAAATAGGTATCGTGTTCGGCCGGTTCGGTTCCGTCGCGCAGGAAGGAAACCAGTATATCGATGGCACCGCTGGCCTGGCCACCCGGGAACTGCTCGATCGTGGCTGCCATACGTCCTTCCTGAATCGCAATCAGGGCCTCTGGCAGGGCATCGAATCCGATGATCGGAATATTCAGCCCATTTGCCTGGGCGACCTCTGCCGCGCCAAACGCCATGTCGTCATTTGCGCAAACAACTGCATCCGGCTCCGGGTTGGACGCCAGAGACGCTTCCATGACTCGCACGGCGTCGGCTCGAGCGAATGCGGCAGGCTGGCTGACAATGACCTTCACGGCTTCCTGCTCGCTTAACACCTCTTCGAGTCCCTGGTGGCGGAGGATCGCCGCCGATGCTCCAGGCTGGCCCTGCAACTCGAAGACCTCGGCGCCGTCGGGGAAGAGCTCGATCAAGTAGCGTGCCTGAATCCGGCCACCCTCGACATTGTCCGCCCCAACGTGCGCAAGCGTCGCCACGCCTTCCTCGACATTGCGATCGACTGTCACCACCGGAATTCCCGCCTCGATAACAGACTCGATCGCTGGCGCGAGAGCGGCCGCATCGTTCGGACTGATGACCAGACCGTCGATCCCCTGGGCGATCATCGCCTCAAGGTCAGCTGTCTGCTTCGTTGAGCTTGGAGCGCCTTGTTCCTGTCCGTCGAGACCGATGAACTCAATTCCGCCCAGTGATGCTGCGTGTTGCTCCGCCAAATTGAGCATGTGCACGAAAAAGGGGAAGTTCAACCCTGGAACAGAAAAGGCGATCGTCAGAGGCTCCTGAGCGCGGGTCAGGGTCGGCAGACCGAGGCCAAGACCCATCGCACTGGCGGCAGCGCCAGATTTGAGTAACGTGCGGCGATTGACCTGCGCCTTTGCGATCGATGTGAATGGTTTGGTCATTTGAACCTCCTCACCCCAATCGGGGCAACGACTGTGATGTACCACGCCGCGCACGTTGCGCGAATTCCATCTTACACCGGTCCGGCCGACACTCTCTGGCAACAGGGGCGTTACACCCGCCGCCGGCGACGTTTAGCGACCTGATCGATGAACACACTGAGCACGACAACCGCTCCCACCACAATCGGCTGCCAGTATGGCGAGACGTTGAGTATCACAAGTCCATTGTTCAGCACGCCGATTAGCAGCGCACCGATAAGCGTGCCGACCACGCCACCTTCTCCACCGAAGAGGCTGGTACCGCCGATGACAACTGCGGCGATTGCTTGCAACTCGTACCCCTGACCGGCAACTTGCTCTGCCGAATTCAGTCGGGATGTCAGCAGAAAGCCAGCGACTCCCGCGCAGAACCCCATGATGCCGTAGACGCTGATGGTCAGGGCCGTGGTATTGAGCCCGGAGAGCCGGGCAGCTTCCTGATTTCCTCCCAGGGCATAGATCCACCGTCCATATTGGGAAAAACGAAGCACGATGTACGCGACGACCACGAATACGATAAAGACAATGACCGGGACCGGCACCCTTCCGACAAATCCCTGTCCCCACCACTTGAAATCATCGGAGAAACTGCTGATAGGCTGTCCTTCGGAGAGGAGTAGCGTCGCACCACGCCAGGCGCCGAGTCCGCCGAGCGTCACCACAAAGGCGGGGATTTTCAGGTAGCCAACGAGCGTGCCCTGAAACACCCCGAGCAGCAGCCCCAGCCCCATGGCCGCGAGCGCCGCCCAGAGCACCCGAATGCCGCCGGGGTCATTTCCCTCCAGCAAGCTTCTGGAACCGCGCGCAACGACGGCGCAGGCCATGCCGCAGAACGCGAGCATCGATCCTACAGAGAGATCGATACCGGCAGTCAGGATGACGAAGGTCATGCCGACCGCCAGAATGCCGATGATGGAGACCTGGCGCATGACGTTGAAAAGATTGCGCTCAGTGCGGAAACCTGGCTCCAGAAAGGAGAGAATGGCCACAAGGATCAGCAGAAAGATCAGCGGCGCGATGCGACCGAGCAGGTCCATCGCACTGAAGGTTTTCTGCCCGGCTCCCGGTTCTGCCGCCACGCTCGACATCGAATCACCCCCTGTCCCTGCGCCTGTCAAGCGGCTGGGTCGTGCCGCACCACGCCCGTTGCCAGCTCCATCACCCGTTCCTGTGTTGCCTCTGCTCGAGAGAGCTCGCCAGCGAGCCCGCCCTCGCGCATGACCAGGATTCTGTCGCTCATGCGCAGAACCTCTGTCAGCTCAGAAGAAATCATCAGCACCGCGACTCCAGTCGCGGCAAGATCAGTGAGCAACTCGTGTACCTCGGCCTTCGCACCGACGTCGATTCCGCGGGTCGGCTCGTCGACAATCAGAATCCTCGGATTCCGCGATAACCACTTCGCCAGTACCACCTTCTGCTGGTTGCCTCCGCTCAAGTTGACGGTCTTCTGGTCCTGGCTGGGCGTACGGATCTGCAAGGCATCGATATATTTGGCCGCCAGGGCCCGCTCAGGTCCCCGCCGTACGAATCCAAAGCGAGACAATTCGCCAAGACTGGGCAGGCTGATGTTTTCACGGATCGACAGAAGCAGCACCAGTGCCTGCAGCTTGCGATCCTCTGGCACCAGCGCTATGCCATGCTCGATCGCCTGGCTCGGGTTCTTCAGACGGACTTCCCTGCCTTCCACGACAAGCGAACCGCTGTCATACGCGTCGGCCCCGAAGAGCACCCTGGCCAGCTCGGTCCGCCCACTACCGACCAGGCCGGCAAGACCAAGAATCTCTCCCGTATGGAGATCGAAGCTGATATCTCGGAGAACGACGCGTGAGGCGTCGCTGGCGGAGGGCGACTTTCCTATTCCGCGCACGCTCAAGACGGGCTCTCCGATCGGAGCAGCGTCTTTCTTGGTGAAGAGATCGTCGACCGAGCGCCCCACCATCATGCGTACGATTTTCTCGGAGGTTGCCTCGGCAATATCGAGCTCACCGGCATTCACCCCGTCCCTGAGCACCACAATGCGGTCACTCACCGAGAAGATTTCTTCGAGCCGGTGCGTGATGAAGATCACGCCCAGTCCTTGCTCTTTCAGTCCCCGAATGATGGTGAACAGCGCCTGAACCTCTGTATCGGTCAGCGCCGAGGTTGGTTCGTCCATGATCACGATGCGGGCGTTCAGCGAAAGTGCCTTGGCGATTTCGACCATTTGCTGCTGCGCGACGCTCAGGTTGCGGATAGTAGAGCGAGGATCGAGCGAAACGCCGAGTCGGTCGAGCAGGCGCTCGGCCTCCTGACGAAGGGAGCCTCGCTGTACGAATCCCAGGGTGCTGGGCTCACGGCCGATGAAGATGTTCTCCTCGACCGAAAGGTTGGGAAAGAGGTTGAATTCCTGATAAATGATAGAGATTCCGAGAGTCTGCGCGTGATGAGGATTGTGCGGACGCACTTCCTTGCCGTCGATCAGCACCCTGCCGCTGTCGGCAGGATAGACGCCGGAGAGTATCTTCATCAGCGTGCTCTTGCCAGCGCCGTTTTCGCCCACGAGGGCCAGGCATTCACCGGCGTGAACGGTCAATCCGACGGATTGCAGGGCATGGACGCCGGGGAAGGATTTGTTGACGTCGATCATTTCGAGCAATGGTCGGACTTCGGTCACGATCCTGAATCCTGTGCTATCGAAGCGGACATATGGCGTCCTGGCCTCTTGCTCATCAGAGTCTGGTCCCCGCGATTTTCGCCGTCGTCGTGCTCAGCAGTTCGTACCAGAGGAACGGGTGATGTGTCAAACAACATCACAATCTTTGACGCCAGCACCTGCGGTCACGGATACTCCGCATGTGAGTGCGTGATTTCGCGTGGCGTCGATCCTCTCCGCCACGATTCGATCCTCAGTTGTAATGGGTCGCCCAGGTTTCCCTTCAATGACGACGATTCATGGTGCATCGCGAGTTCTCCTGCCTCTCGACGAGGTCGACGCCGATGACGTGCCCCACCAAAACGGTGACCGGGAGATCCCGGACATTGTCGTGCGAAGGCTGCCCCTCTATGTTCGCGCCCTCAAGGATTTGAATGTCCGAGGCATCCCTTCGGTCTCCTCCGAATCACTGGCCGAGGCGATCGGCGTCACGGCAGCGCAGATACGGCGCGACCTCTCGTACTTTGGCAGGTTCGGGAAACAGGGCAAGGGATACGACACGCAATTTCTGGGCGAAGCAATTGCCGGGTTTCTGAAAATCGACCGGCAGTGGGATGTCGCTCTGGTGGGCTTTGGCAACCTCGGTCGAGCCATCACGCACTACAAGGGGATGATTCCCTCGGCGTTTTCCATCGCGGTGATCTTCGATCGCAAGGCAGCGGAGCTTCAGGACGCAGCACCGAGCATTCCTGTGCTGTCAGATGACCAGATCGAATCCGAAGTCTGTCGGCGTGGCATCAAAATCGGCATTGTCGCCGTGCCAGCGAGTGCGGCCCAGGAGGTCGCGGAGGGGCTCGTTGCCGGTGGGGTGCTGGCCATTCTCAACTACGCGCCCGTCGTCTTGCGTGTCCCAGACACGGTCACGGTACGCGAGATCGACCCGATTAGCGCAATGCAGTCCATGACGTTTTATCTGCCGGGCTAGTGGGTGATTGGCAAGGCAATGGGCGATGGGCCTCTGTCGCCGACGAACGGGGAATAATGAAGCTTTCCGTGAACGGTGGAGCGTTCGGGATGTCGCCGGATCGGCGATAGGCCGGGATTTTCTTCCTGAACAGGGCGAGTCCGATCCCGTTTTGCGTGGATCGCAGATCGACTTTCTCTCAGGAATTTCCTGGCGTCCGGTGCATGCCCTCCCTGCGATCGTTCGCGACGATCGAGGCCGGTTTTTTTGTCTCTTCGCCGCTGAGATGTGGCTCATTACTGCGCCAGGTATCCGCCGTCGACCGGCAGCACCGCGCCGGTGATGAACGACGAAGCGTCAGATGCCAGAAACAGAATCGCCTCGGCGACTTCCGCCGGCTCGCCGATTCGACCCATTGGATGCAATTTCTCGATCGCTTCGAGGTATTCCTGGCCACCTGGTTCCTCGGGAAGTTGCCTGACTCGCTCGGTCCGAATGGTGCCGGGCGCCACGGCATTGACCCTGATGTTTTTCGCGGCCCACTCGATGGCCAGATGCTTCGTCAGGCCCGTCGCCACGAACTTGGCTGGACCGTATGCCGCCTGCCGCGACTGACCAGCCATACCGGAAATGGACGAGAGACAGACGATCGAGCCGCCGTTCTTGTTGTTCAGCATTGCCTCGATGGCGAATTTGCACGTCAGGAACATGCCGCGGCCATCGATGGCCATTACCCGATCCCAGGCTTCGACGGTCGTCGACAGAATGTCGTCCAGAGGGATGATTCCGGCATTCGCGACGAGGACATCGAGTCGGCCAAAGGCAGCCGTTGCTTCAGCAATCATCCTGCGGGCATCATCTTCGACGGAAACATCACCACCCACGGTTCGGACCTCCGTACCGCCAGCGCGAAGCTCCGCGGCAAGTGTTTCCAGAGGCCCGGTTTGGATGTCAGTCAGGACCAGCTTCGCGCCCTCACGCGCGAAAAGCTCCGCTGTCGCGCGGCCGATGCCAAACGCCGCTCCGGTAACGACACATATTCTGTTTGCGAGGCGCCCGGCGCTCATTTCCTCTGTCATTTGCTTTCAGTCCCGCACTTCGTTTACTAGGCCAACTGCGCGGCGAATGTGCTCACTATCGAACCCGTGCGCCAACGCCGCACCCACGACCAGCCCAACTGTTTCAGCGTGTTCCGTCGCTGAATCGAGGACGCCGTAAACCTGCGGCTCACCGCCGTCGGTCCCGACCAGCGTTATGCCGCGGGTGTCTTCCTGCAATGTGATGGTGCGTCCTCCGGCTGACCGATGCTGCTCGATCAGCGGGTGGCTGGCCGTTCCGACGAGCACGATGGCACCATCTTGATGCTCGACAAGGCTGGGCGCGCGAGGATCATCGGCAAAGAGCACGACAAACCCCTGTGGGGCAAGGGAGGTCAGTAGCCGGTCTTCGATCTGTGGGTCGTTTTTCCGCGCAGGCAGCGGTCTTCTGCCGGTCAGAACGACGACGTCTGCGATCCTGAATTCGAGACCTGGATGCTCGAGATCACGGTCCGCAGAAGCGATCACCGCCAATTGCGTCGTCAGGTTTCGCAACACCATCCGGGCTGGAGCATGGTCGCTGCGAGCGGCGGGAATCACGACGCCGTTGATCTCGGCGCGATCCGGGAGCGCCAGACCGACAGCATGCTCGCTCTCCGAGGCGATCTTCGCAACGAGCGTGGCCACAGATTCACTTATCTGGCTCTCGGTGATCGCAATCACCGGTACGCGAACCGGAGCGCCAGGCGGGTAGTACATGTCGATGACCGCGCCGACGACGTTGCGGGGAGGCCCGGAGAAGGGGCGGCTGTGCAACCGGAATCCGGGGCCTGAGTTGACTTCGGCGATACCTCCTCCGGTCTCCCAGATCGACTTGCTGATGTCCGGCATGATGATGTCGATGCCTGCCATACGCAAGCCGATTGTTTTTGCCGCAATGCGGGCCACCATAGCGTTGTCTGGGTGAATTTCGTCGGTGCGATCGATCGACGTACCTCCCGTGCTGATGTTGCCCGTCTGCCGCACAAAGACCACCTGACCTTCGGCGGGAACATCGGCGAGGGTGAGATTCTGGCGCCGGAGGGTGTCGATCACGATATCGTCGATGGTGATGAGGTTCAGCACGTTCTCGAACGGCTTGCCCCGATTCGGAT
>JBFWRO010000006.1:0-17146 GCA_050248865.1 Thermomicrobiales bacterium
GGTGAAGCGCAACAGCAATCAGCGCCAGCACAACCATCAACTGAACAGCACGTGATCGAGACATCACCCACCTCCTCGACAGTGCCGAAGCCCGGCACTCAACGCCTCGCCGGAATGCAGAATGCGTGCCGGAGTATCGGCACGGGAAAATGGAGTGCTTTCCCCGGCAAACCCGGTCAGCTCGTCGTGCAACGGGCACGACGTCTAATTGTTTTTTGTGCGATTCGCCCTGTTTTGAATCGTGACATCTTTCACAATGCACGATGACGCCAACCGCCACCGCCTCTATCGTTGAATGTTGTGAATCGCATCGTGCGAAATTCACAGAACCACAGACGGTCTGCGCTGACGTATGACCAGGAGAGAGGGAGCAATGGCCAGCACTCCTGCAGAAGTGATGAGCCTCGCCCGTGAGGCCGGGGTCAAAATTTTCGATTTCCGTTTCGTCGATCTGCTGGGTACCTGGCAACATACCTCGAAGAGCATCGAGGATGTCGATGAAGACATTTTCGAAGACGGTGTGGGCTTCGACGGCTCCTCGATCCGCGGTTTTCAGGCGATCAATGAATCCGACATGCTGATGATGCCCGATGCATCGACTGCACGCATCGACCCCTACACCAGCATCCCCACGATGTATATCCTCTGCGATATTTTCGATCCGGTCACTCACCAGCGCTACTCGCGCGATCCTCGCGGGGTCGCCCAGCGCGCCGAGGAGTACCTTCACCTTTCCGGTCTCGGCGACACCGCCTACTTTGGCCCTGAGCCGGAATTCTTCGTGTTCGATAATGTCCAGTATTCACACACCAACGAGTCGTCCTTCCATTCGGTCGACTCAGTCGAAGGATTCTGGAACACCGGCACCGACGAGGGCCCCAACCTCGGATACAAAATCCGTCCCAAGGCTGGCTACTACCCCGTGCCTCCTCACGACACCCTGATGGACATCCGCTCCGAAATGGTGCTCACCATGGGCGAGCTCGGCATTCCAGTCGAGATCCACCATCACGAAGTAGGCACTGCCGGGCAATGCGAAATCGACATGCGTTTCGATACGCTCGTCACCATGGGCGACAAGACCATGACCTACAAGTACGTCGTCCGCAACACTGCGCGTAAGAACAACAAGGTCGCCACGTTCATGCCCAAGCCGATCTTTGCCGACAACGGCTCCGGCATGCACGTTCACCAGTCGATCTGGAAAGACGGTCGCAACCTGATGTTCGATGCAGATGGCTATGCCGGGTTGAGCGAGTTCGCCCGCTTCTACATCGGCGGATTGCTCAAACACGGTCCATCGTTGCTCGCCTTCGCCGCGCCAACGGTCAATTCCTACCGGCGCCTCGTTCCCGGGTTCGAAGCGCCAGTCAACCTCGTCTACTCGCAGCGAAACCGCTCCGCCGCGATTCGCATTCCAACCTACTCGACCAGCGAGAAGAGCAAGCGCATCGAGTTCCGCTGCCCCGACACCGCCGCGAATCCCTATCTCACCTTCTCCGCCCTGATGATGGCCGGGCTCGATGGCGTGCGTAACCGGCTCGACCCGGGACCGCCCTCAGATTTCGATCTCTACGAGGCGACGCCCGCCCAGCTTCGTCGCATTCGCAGCACCCCGCACTCCCTCGACGAGGCGCTGATTGCGCTGGAGAAAGACCACGACTACCTCCTCGAGGGCGATGTCTTCACCCGCGATCTCATCGAAAGCTGGGTGGACTACAAACGGGCGACCGAAATCGCCCCGGTGGCCCTTCGCCCGACGCCGTACGAGTTCTATCTCTATTTCGACGTCTAGCCCGCAGACCACGTATGCTCGTATGAAGCTCGCCAATATCCCGGCGAGCTTCATGCCATATGGAATGAAGAACTCGGTAAACTTCCCGGCTCGCGCCGGCCTCGTCAACTGAACAGGAGCGTACTGTGTCAACGTCAGTGTCTCGCGAAACCATCCTCGGCCCCTCCCCAAGCCAGGAGGAAATCCTCACCAGAGTCGAAGCCGACGGCATTCAATTCATCAACTTGCAGTTCACCGACGTCATGGGCATGGTCAAGAGCGTCACCATCCCATCCAGCGTCTTCGAGCATGTCATCGAGGGTGGTCAGTGGATCGACGGCTCCTCCATTGCCGGCTATACGCGCATCGCCGAATCCGATATGTTCCTCATTCCCGACCTCTCCACCTATGCCGTCATCCCCTGGGAACACGACACCTTCCCCACCGCTCGCGTCATTTGCTGGGTCTTCAATCCCAACGGCGATTCCTTCCCCGGCGACCCTCGCGCGGTACTCCTTCGCCAGCTCGAACGACTCGCCAGCCATGGTTATCTCTATAAAACTGGTCCCGAGCTGGAGTTTTTCCTGTTCGAGCGCACAGGCGATGTCATCGCCCCTCTCCCTCACGATCGCGGAAGCTACTTCGACTTTTCCACCGACCCCGCCTCGGTCATCCGTAAGGAAATGGTCCTCGCCCTCGAAAAGATGGGCATCGAAGTCGAAGCCAGCCACCACGAAGTGGCCATAGGTCAGCACGAAATCGACTTCGAATATGGCGATGCGCTGGCCACCGCCGACCGCGCCGTCACCTTCAAATACGTCCTCAAGGCCATCGCCCAGCTCAACGGACTGCATGCCACCTTCATGCCCAAACCGCTCGAAGGCATCAACGGCTCCGGCATGCACGTCCATCAGAGCTTTTCCACCATCAGCGATGGTAAGAACGCCTTCGTCGATACCAGCGACCCCTACGGTCTCTCCACGATCGCCAAGCAGTTCATCGCTGGCCAGCTCTACCATGCGCGCGGTCTTTCAGCTGTGATGGCGCCTCTGGTCAACTCCTATCGCCGCCTGGTGCCTGGCTATGAAGCCCCCGTCTATGTCTCCTGGGCTCGCACCAATCGCTCCGCCCTGCTTCGCGTCCCATCGATCCGCGGAGGTCACACCGCCGCCACGCGTCTGGAGCTGCGCTGCCCGGATCCGTCCTGCAATCCCTATCTGGCGTTCGCCGCCATGCTCGCTGCCGGTCTGGACGGCATCGAAAACGATCTGCCTCTACCCGAGCCAGTCGAAGAGAATCTCTACCACTTTACCGATGACGACCTCCGCCGCCGCAACATCCCGACCCTCCCCGCCACCCTTGGTGAAGCGGTCGATGAAATGGAGAAGGACGACGTCGTCCGCGAGGCGCTTGGCGACCACGTTTTCGAGCGCCTCATCGAGGCCCAGCGCGCCGAATGGAACGAATTCCGCCTCCACGTCTCCCAGTGGGAACGCGACCGCTACCTCGAGGTCTACTAGACACCGATTCAGCACCTGATCCAGAACGCCAGGGGCAACCGCCTCCGGCGTTTTGGGCGCGCCTCTCGCACGTGCACGACACAACCCGCACTCCCCGTCGAGTACATGCTTCGGCGACTTCGTCCACCTGGACACGCCGGCCCAAGGTACGGCCAGGTGAGCGAACCAAATTTCGATGATCGTGGTCCCTCAAGTCGGATGATTTCGCGAAGTCGTTCGAGACGGCGATTCTGATGCATGCTGATCGCTGAATCCGAAGCGAAGTCTCCATCCGGCAATTGACGAATGCTCTTGAGTCAGGAGGGTCCAGGTTGCGCTCCACAAGTCCTGGCCGAATCCGCGGATCATTGCCTTACTCATACCAACCAGGAACCAGTGTGAAGCGATTCCGGCTCAAACCCCAATGAGGATCACCGGCTTGTCCCTGCGACGTCAGGCGCCTGCCGCCATCGACGCCACCACACCCGCCCAGTCGTAAGCTCCACTACAGACCACAGTCTCTTTTCGGCGCACTGTTCAACTATCCGACGGCCACCAGGTGCCGTGGTAGCAGACAGGACGCAGCGAATGGATAGACCCTGATGGAATGGGACAACGTGCTAATTGCCGGAATCGTGGCGACGGCGGTCATGACCGTCGCGATGTACATCGGCAAGTCGGCTGGAATGCAGCTGGACATGCCTCGCATGCTGGGACTGATGTTCACGGAGCCGTCCAGCTCCGCGGTTGCGGTCATCGGGCTGATGGCTCACGTGATGATGGGCGTGGTCTTCGCCGCAGTCTACTCCTTGGCATTCGATGCCTTTGACATCGATCAATCATGGCTGTGGGGAGCCCTATTTGGCGCAGTTCATGGTGCGGTTGTCGGAATGGCCATGGGCATGATGCCGATGATGCATCCTCGCATGGGAGATGGCAAGGAACTGCCGGCCCCAGGTTTTTTCGGCCGGAATTTGGGCGGGATGATTCCCGTCGCGATCATCGGGCTCCATGTTCTGTACGGTGGAATTGTGGGGGCGCTCCTATGATGCCGGCGACAGGTGGAACACGCAGGTGGCCGAGGGTGAATCGACCCCATCATCGTGGGAAACGCTCGTGACCTCCGTCGATTTTCGTCAGCCCCCACCATTCATTTCGTACCCACCAATCGAAATGCATGGTGTCGTTGGCGATCGCCGCACGGCCGCCATGGTTGCGGCCGATGGGACGATCGACTGGTTGTGCGTGCCGGATTATGACGGTATTCCCGTGTTCGGGGCGCTGCTCGATGCTCAGCATGGAGGTTGGTGGCGCCTCGGGCCAGCCGATCCGCAATTCGGCACTCAGCGATACGAACCGGACACCGCAATGCTGACCACCGAATGGGTGGCGGACGGCGGAACGCTCCTCCTGACCGATTTGATGCTCTGGCCGGAGGACGTCCGGAGTGATCGTGATACGAACCGCCGTGTTATTGTGCGAACGTTGACCTGCACGAGCGGAACGTGCGACGCGGTTTGTGACGTTCGGCCGAAAGCTGATTTTGCGAAGATCGACCCGCCTCGAAGCGTCACCGACGGACATGTGTTCACGATTGCGGAGCATACGCTCGGACTCTGGACGAGCGTCCCGCTCGAAGCTGACGAATCGGGCTGCGCGACGACGATCAGGCTGAAACGCGGCGATCAATTTACTGCGGTGATTTCGCTCGATGAGACACCAACCGTCTGGAGCGAATCAGCCGTGCGTCGATTGGTGAAGGAGACCCGCAACACCTGGAAAGCCTGGAACCAGAAGATCATTTACACCGGACCACGATCAGAACGCGTCCGCCAGTCCGCCACGACCGTCCGCTTGCTCAGCTATGCGCCGACCGGGGCTCTCGTCGCCGCGCCGACCACGTCGCTCCCGGAGCGAATTGGCGGAGATCGCAATTATGACTACCGGCTAGCGTGGGTTCGCGACGCGTCGCTCTCCCTGGCGATCCTCTCGCTGCTGGGTGATACCAGCGCGGCCCAGCGGTACATGGATTGGCTTGCCGGTCTCGAATCCGCTACCGACTCTCCATTGCAGGTCGTCTACCGCATCGATGGACGAGTCGACGTCACCCAGCACGAGCGAACCGACATTTCCGGATATCGAGAATCTCAACCTGTGCGATTCGGCAACCACGCATTCGAACAGCGACAGCTCGACTCACTCGGCTACTTCAACGACTGCGCCCTCGTATATCTCAAGCATGGGGGTGCGTGGAAAGATGAGTACTGGACCATGGTGCAAGCCGCGGCCGAGTACACAGTCGCGAACTGGCGGCTACCCGACAGCGGTATCTGGGAGCTCCCGGTCGAGCAGCATTATGTCAGCAGCAAGGTCATGAGCTGGGTTGCCCTCGAGCGCGCGGTCCAGATCGCGAAGCGGACCGGGCAGAACATCGATGTTGACCCGTGGACGGCGGAAATGGAGATGATCCACCAGGAGGTCATGGAGCGCGGCTGGAGCGAATCCCTCGGCTCCTTCACCCAGCGGTACGGTGCGGACACGCTCGATGCTGCGGCGCTGCTGATCCCGGTCATGGGTTTTCTTCCCCATGATCATCGACGGGTCGTCGCCACTACGGACCGCATTGCCGAGACACTCTCCATCGACGGTCTTGTCCACCGGTTTCTGCCGGCGGAAACGCCAGGACACCCCGACATGCCTCTTGGAGAATTCGAAGGAGCATTCTTGCCGTGCACGTTTTGGCTTGCCACCGCCTATGCACTGTCCGGGCGGGTCGAAGAGGCTGAGCGAGTTCTGCGGAAAGTGGAGGAGAGTGTTGACCACCTGGGGCTTCTCGCTGAAGAAATCGACTCGCGAAGTGGAGCGTTTCTCGGCAACACGCCGCTGCTTTTCTCTCAGGTTGAGTACGTCCGCGCCGTGATGGAAGTGGCGAAAGCCCGTCCGCTCGACAGGGCGAGACTCTCGGTCGGCATGGCCAGGCAGAGAGTCAAGCACCTGTCTCCGCGAGATTAGCCTGCCCGAACAGAAGGAACTCCCAGGGAGCGAGCAATGAATACTGGCCAGGAATTCGCAAACTGTCGTCGATCGGCAATTCCATCGGTGTCCGCGGACCAGATGTCCATGATCGACGATATCATGATCAACGACATTGGCGTGAGCCTCCTGCAGATGATGGAACTCGCGGGAGGAAACCTCGCACACCTCGCCCGCGTGCGATTCCTCGATGGCGATCCGCAGAGCAAGCATGTTGCCGTCCTCGCCGGAACAGGAGGGAATGGAGGGGGAGGCCTGGTAGCCGCTCGCCGGCTGCATGGCTGGTGCGCGAATGTCGAGGTTTGGCTCTCCAAACCTGCTGAACAATACCTCGGTGTACCAGCTCATCAGCTGCGGGCGCTCCAGCGCCTCAACATTCCCATTCATGGCCCCGACGAGCCAATGTCCCTTGGCGAGCCCGAGTTGATCATCGACGCCCTCATCGGCTACCGCCTGAAAGGCGACCCATCGACATCCATACAGGGGTTGATCGACGCGGCGAATGACCGTGGCGTTCCGGTGCTGAGCCTCGATCTGCCTTCCGGCCTCGACGCAACCGATGGTCACATCAGCACGTCATGTATCCGGGCAACGGCAACGCTTACCCTCGCTCTTCCGAAATCAGGGCTCTGGAAAAATGGGGCGCATGATGTGACCGGTGAGCTGTATGTTGCGGACATCGGCGTTCCGGAGTCGGCGTACGCCCGCATTGGCATCGCCCCAGGCCCAATTTTTGCGCGAAAAGAGATACTCCGAATCGGTTGACGCCGATGGCGCAGCCGATTCACCTGATCCGGCGCGGCCGCGAGTCGTGTGGAGCCATTCATTCAGATCTCGGTTTTTCGGTAAGACGCTGACCGCGACTCACGAACCTACGGAGACAAACAAGGTGCTCGAATCATGGATATCGTAATTGTTGTGGCCGCGATCATCGCCGGCTACCTGATTGTTCGACAGATGAGCCGCTTCGGAAGAGAAGGGCCATCCGAAGGACAGGCGAAATACGCCAGACTCTCCAACGCAACCGATCTCGATACACTTTTCGCGTCGTCCAGCGACCAGCCTCGAATCGTGCTTCTTCATGATCCATGGTGCCCCGTCAGTGCCCGGGCAAGCAGACAGCTCGCTCAGGTGGACGCCGACATCGTGATGATCGATGTCAGTCGCCAGCACGAGCTGTCTCGCCAAATGGAGCAACGTACAGGAATTCGGCACGAATCCCCCCAGGCAATGCTGATCGACAATGGCGAGGCCGTCTGGCACGAATCGCATATGGGAATTGACCGAAAATCGATCGACCGTGCGCTCGAAATGTGGCACGCAAAAAGGGAACGTGAGCAGTCGCGCCTTTGAGAGGCCCTCAACGTCCCTCGATAAAAACGCGATCGTTACCTTAAAGTCCACGAACCTCCGCTTCAACAACCGATCCAAACGCCGGGGGCCCCTGCCACCGGCGTTGTTCCGTTGCAGAGCTGCCCATTCCAACGTGGAATAGGATTTTCTCACGTGCTCGACGCGATACCTCCCACAACGACCCTCCTCAGCGATTCGGCATAATTAGTATCCGCACGAATCTGACGGTTTTAGTAGATGGTGAGGAGCCCTCACCGACGATCATTTGTGCGACATACGTTGTCGCGCGTTGACGGGTCATATCCCGCCCTGCATAATGTGCTCACCGCATCGTCGCTGCAGGATCTGCTATGGCCGACCACACGTCCGCCGATGCCACCCGCTTCCGACTGGTGTCGCCGACCTCGTTCCCGGAGCGAACGCGAGACCGGTCCCATCTTCCCTTGCCTCTCACGAGCTTCGTGGGCCGGACGCGCGAGATCGCAGCCGTCGTCGATCTGCTCCACCGGCCTGCAGTCCGACTGGTCACGCTGATTGGGCCAGGCGGCGTAGGCAAGACCCGACTGGCCATCCGAGTCGCCGCCGAAGCCGAGGACGATTTCCCGGATGGCCTCTGGTTCGTCGCCCTTGCCCCGGTCCGCGATCCCTCCCTCGTTGCCGCAGCGATAGCCCAGGTCCTGGGAGTACCGGAGTCCGGAACCCGGTCGATCGAGGAGGGCCTCTGCTTGTTCCTTGGCGAACGCCGGGCCCTGATCATCCTGGATAATTTCGAGCACGTCCTCGATGCGGGCTCACTCATCACCGGCATTCTGTCGTCCTGCCCCAATCTCAGCATCCTTGTCACCAGCCGGACCGTGCTGAGAGTCTCCGGCGAGCACACGTTCAATGTGCCGCCCCTCTCGTCGGTCCCTACCGGTTTCGCGTCCGGTACTCATCGCCAATCAGCTCCGGAGGCGGTCCAGCTTTTCATCGAGCGGGCTGAAGCGGCGCGGAGCGACTTCGCAGCCACCACCAGCGACCTGCCCGCCATCGCGGCCATTTGCGCGAAACTCGACGGCCTACCTTTGGCCATCGAACTGGCGGCGGCGCGCGTGGCGTCGCTCTCTTTACCGGCACTGCTGTCGCTGGTGGAGCAGCGTCTCGCCCTGCTGACGGGCGGACCGCGCGATCAACCCCCGCGTCTGCGCTCGATGCGGGACGCGATCTCCTGGAGCTACGACTTGCTCGCCCCGAAGGAGCAACGCCTCTTTCGACGGCTGTCGGTCTTTGTCGGCGGCTTCACCCTGCCGGCGGCCGAGGCCGTTGCGGGAGGTGAGTCGGACGTCCTGGATCGCGTAACCTCGCTGTTTTCCAACAGCCTGGTGCAGCGAGTCGAAGAAGGGCACTCCATGTCTGGTGACGCGCCCCGCTTCGTCATGCTGGAGACGATCCGCGAGTTCGGACTCGAGCAACTAATAGCGCACGATGGGGAACGCCTGGCACGGCAGCTGCATGCGGCGTATTACGAGAAGGCCGTGGAACAGTTGACGCCATCGCCGAGGATGCCGGCCTCAGAGGAACGCGTGCGCTGGATCAGCGCAGAGCGTGATAATTTGCGGGCAGCGCTTGACTGGCTGGACGGGATCGGGGAGACCGAGCGCCTCCTCCTGATGGCGACGGGACTCTGGCCGCTCTGGAGCATGCTGGGTTTCAGCGAAGGCCGCCGCATTTTCGAGCAAGGGCTGGCTCGCGGCGACGAAGTTCCGGTCTTCCTCCGGGGAATGGCGATGACGCACGCAGCGTCCCTGATCGACCCGCTTGGCGAGGCCGAGCGCGGGCTGCGAATGCTCGACGAGGGTCTGGCAATGGCCAGGACGGTCGAAAACCTGACCCGCGAAAACCGTGCGGATATCGGTCTGTATCTGCGACAGCGTGGACGTATTTTGCTGGGTATGGGCCGGTACGTGGAGGCCGAGCGGTCCTTCGAGGATTCGTTGACGGCGTTCCGTGAGCTCGGGAGCGAGCCCAACGTCGCTTTTTCGCTGTGCCACATCGGGGTGGCGGCCTACGGCCAGGGAGACCTGAAGCGGGCACGAACAGATTGCGAAGCGGCCCTGGCGCTGGCGCGAACATCGGGAAGCACGATGTTTCTCGTCTACGTGTTGGAGTACGTCGGACTTGTCGCCATCGCCTGTGGCGACAACGCCGGAGCGGCCGCTGCCTTCGCAGAAGCCTACCTGCAAGCACTATCTGTCGACGCCGCCACGGGTGGAGTGAGTCGCCTGGCCGGAACCGCTCTCCTGGCCGTCAGCTGCGGCGGCCCCGATGCGGCGGCCCGCTTGTTCGGCGCGGCAGAGGGCGAGGCCCGCGCGAAGGGCTCCCGGTTCCAGCTGCCGGCGCGTACCGCGTACGAACGGGCGGCGGCCGAGGCCTGCGCGATGCTCGGGGATGACCAGTTCGCCGCAGCTTATGCTGCGGGGCAGGCTCTGACGCGGGACGAAGCCGTTGCCGAGGCCCGGGAGTTTCTTGCTGCAGTGGAATTCACTCCTGTGGCGACTGGTCCGGCCGTTCCGGCCGTCATTGACGACCTGACTCCGCGTGAGCTGGAAGTGTTGCGACTGGTAGCGTCGGGGCGATCCAATCGCGCGATCGCCGAGCTTCTCAGCCTCAGCGAGCGCACCGTGGAGAGCCACGTCCTCCACGTCCTCGCCAAGCTCGACGTCCCCTCACGCACCGCCGCCGCTGCGTTTGCGATCAGGCACCGACTCGCGTAACGCTCTTTCGCCCGACTTCAGTAGAAATACCGAAGAGCCCCCTTCCAGCGGTCGCCTCAAATCGAGTACTTCCCCCGATGCGGACAAGAGCCCCTGGTCCCAACCTAGGACTACGTTGCCAGCGGGCCGAAGCAACCGGCGCTTAGAACGACGAGGGTGCCAGTTGGGTCGACCCAACCGGCGCCGCCACAGCCCGCTGGCCCGGGAACGTTGTGGGTCATTGTCCGGGATGCCGGAATCACGAAAAGAGAAGGAAAGCCATGCGTCCGCTATCACTCGCTCATGCACTGTTCGCCGCCGTGTTGCTCAGTCTCGCTGCGACTGGCGTTTTTGCCCAGAATGGCCCTCCGCCGTCCGACGTCACGCCCGGCGCCGCCGACGTCACCACGGTCGTCTTAGGTGGGATCGACGTCGCCGTCGCTCCAGGCTACCGCCTGGTCGTGGCCGAGGTCGTTATTGCCCCAGGTGGTTACGTCACGCGCCACATACACGCCTCGGCGATTGTCGTATGTGTGCAGTCGGGGTCCCTCGGCTTCACGATTCACACAGGCGCGGCGACCGTAACCCGGGGCGGGACGGGAGCCGAGCCGGAAGCAACCGAACCGCTGGAGCCGAACGTCGAAGTTGTGCTCGAACCGCGCGACTGCGTCTCGTTCGACCAATTCGCGACGCACACGGAGCACACTGCCTGGAACGCCGGCGACGAGCCGACGGTTCTGACGTCGACCCGGCTACTCAAGGTCGATGAGCCGTTCACCACCTTCGTCGACGCGCAGGGCACGCCGGTGCCGTAGTTAGAAGCCACGGGCAATCCCCAGACCCTCGTCCTGACGGCGTCATAAACGACAGAACGATGTTTGAATTGGGCCGGGACCATGTTCCCGGCCCGTCGTGCTGCCGACACACAACCGTTCCCGGCATGCGGGCCTCGGAAGTCGGTTGTCCCCAAACTCCTCTCAAGCCAGTTACAGCCCGTTTCCCTGATTTGGCAGAATCGAAACCTTCACCAACAACGACCTCCGCCGCCGCAACATCCCCTCCCCGCGCCAAGCTCGGCAAAGCTGTCGTCGGGGGCAATGAGAGTTTCGAGCGGCTTCTCGGGGATCGGCTCAGACGGTCCATCCGTCAAACCTCAGCCGGGGAAGCCTAGCCAGCGCTGCCGCCACTCTCACCCCGCCCAGCGGCCCGGCCAGCTGGCGGCCCGGCTGGCGATGGATGAGGGCCAGCTGGCTGCTGTCGAGTCTGCGGCGTCCCGACCTCCAGCACGAGCGGTTTGCCATTGTCGACCACCTCGAGTGGTTCCCCCGCGAGGAGTTCATAGCTTGTCTGGTCGGGATGAATGTCGACGAGCAAGCTGCGCCCGCGGTACATCATCCGAAACGTCAGCCGGCTCAGCTGCGCTGGCAGGCGCGGGGCAAACGCGATTTCGTCCCCGTGGTCGCGCATACCGCCGAATCCCGCGACCGCCACCAGCAACGTACCGGCCAGCGACGCAAGGTGCAGTCCGTCACTCGTATTCTTCGCCGTATCGTAGAGATCGACGAATGCCGTCTCCCGGAAGTAGTCGTAAGCGAGGTCGAGGTGCCCGACTTCGGCCGCGACAATCGCCTGGATCGACGCCGACAATGTCGAATCCCGGACCGTGATCGCCTCGTAGTACGCGAAATCGCGTTGCTTTTGCTCCGCGCTGAACTGATCGCTGCAGAGATACAGGGCAAACACCAGATCGGCCTGCTTGACGACCTGGCTCGAGTAGAGCAGATAGTAGGGATAGTGAAGCAGTAACGGGTAGTCCTCGCTCCGGGTCCCTGCGAAATCCCAATGGCGGTAACGCGTGAACCCCCCGGACTGTGCGGTGACGCCAAGCTCATCATCGAATGGAATCATCATCGCATCAGCGGCCCTGTGCCATGCGCCGATCTCACGCTCGTCGACGCCGAGTTCGGCCGCTCGATCTGGATACCGGGACACGACGTCGGCAGCGGTTCGCAAATTTCGGGCCGCCATCAGATTGGTGAAAACGTTGTTGTCGACAAGCGCCGTGTACTCGTCCGGGCCGGTCACCCCGTCGATGCGAAAACGTCCCTCCGCATCATGATGCCCGAGCGAACGCCAGAGCCGTGCCGTCTCCACCAGCAGTTCGAGCCCAGCGCCACGCTCGAATTCGGTGTCATCCGTGGCTTTGACATAGCGGCGAACCGCATCGGCAATGACCGCATTGATGTGAAAGGAGGCGGTGCCGGCCGGCCAATAGCCCGAGCATTCCTCCCCGCGAATCGTTCTCCAGGGGAAGGCAGCGCCTGCCAGCCGAAGCTCGCGCGCTCGCGCCCGCGCCAGATCGAGCGTCGAATGCCGCCAGGCAAGGGCATCCCGCGCGGCATAGGGTGCCGAGTAGCTCAGAACCGGCAGCGTGAAAGCCTCAGTGTCCCAGAACGTATGTCCATCATAACCCCGCCCGGTGAGCCCCTTGGCCGGAATCGCCCGCTGCTCCGCCCGGGCGGCGGCCTGCACGATCTGGAAAATGGCAAAGCGCACCGCCTGCTGCAATTCCGGTTCTCCCTCGATTTCGATATCGGTGCGTTTCCAGATTTCGTCGAGGTGCCCCCGCTGGCTCGCGAGAAGCCCGCTCCAGCCGGATCTCAATGCCGCAGAGAGCGCGGCAGCAACCTGGTCGCGCAGTGCCGGCATCGAACGTTCGCTGGACCAGCCGTAGCCGATCAGTTTCACCACCTCCAGGGTCTCGCCGGGCTTCAGTTCTGTACTGATCGTGATGCGCGCCAGATCTGCCTCGCTCTCCTCTGCCGTCACCGTTCCGTCCGGACCATCGATCACATGCTCGACGGCAACGGCGATCCTCAACCCACTGGCGCGCGTGCGGTGCCCAAGCTCGGCCCCGAGCTTGTTGCACGTGTGGTACTCGCTGACAAGTGGAGAGCCTACGGCGGCGGCCGCCCGTGGATCGCGAGTTTGCGGCGGCACCGGCTCGTTAGCCATTAATATCGACTGAACGACGATCCGCATCGGCGCATCGAGCGCCGTGACCTGATAGTGAACGGCGGCCACCGAGCGCTGTACGAAGGAAACAAGCCGGGTGGAGCGGATCCTCACCGCTTTGCCCGTGGGCGAAATCCACTCCACCTCCCGCCGCAGAACACCATCGCGAAAATCGAGGGTGCGTTCGTGGCGCTGCAGCCATCCGTAGCGCACGTCGAACGGTTCGTCATCGACCAGGAGGCGAATCAGCTTACCGTTGGTGACATTGATGAGTGATTGCCCTTCTTCGGGATAGCCGTATCCACCCTCGGCGTACGGAAGTGGCAGCGTCTCGAAAAACCCGTTCAGGTAGCTGCCAGGTGTCGCGTGCGGTTCCCCTTCATCGAGATTCCCCCGCATCCCGATGTGGCCATTCGACAGGGCGAAAATCGACTCCGTCTGACCCAGCAGATCGAGCCGCAGCTCCGGCTCGGTCAGGGACCACGGTTCCACCGGAAACGTGCCTGGCTCGATCATCGCTCCTCCAACAGTTCGCTGAGATCGCCGACGACAACGTCGGCGCCATGGTCGTGCAGTGCTGCCGCTTGTCCCCGACGGTCGACCCCGACCACCCAGCCAAACGACCCGGCGCGACCAGCCTCGACGCCCGCAATCGCATCTTCGAAGACCGCGCACTGTCCCGGATCGACACCAAATGCTCTGGCCGCAGCCAGAAACGTATCAGGCGCCGGCTTGCCGCGCAGTCCGGAGGTGTCCGCGACGACGCCATCGATGCGCAACTCGAACAAATGCTGAATACCCCCGGCCCTGAGCACGTCGTAACAGTTCCTGCTCGCCGAAATCACCGCTCGCCGCAGTCCCGCGTCTCGCGCCGCCTCCACGAACGTCACCGATCCTTCGTAGACCTCGACGCCTTCCCGGTGGATGAGATCGAGAAAATGCGCGTTCTTTCGCGTTCCGAGGCCATGAACCGACACCTTCGTCGGCGGATCGCCTGGAGAGCCCTCCGGTATCACGATACCGCGCGACGCGAGAAATGCTCGGACGCCGTCCTGTCGCAATTTGCCGTCGACGTACTGGTCGTAATCCGTCGCGATCTCGAACGCGGAAAATGCTTCACCCGACTGCTTCGACCAATCTCGGAGGAAAGCGTCGAACATCCGCTTCCAGGCGGTCGCGTGCACCTTCGCCGTCAGGGTCAGCACGCCGTCGAGATCGAAGAGACAGGCCGTGATGCCGCCTGGCAGGATGGGAACATACCGGGAGTCCGTCGCTATCACGGAAAGTGACCGCTTTCTTCTTCCATTGCGACTACCCAATCGAGCAAATACACAGTCGAGATGCCCTCGGCCAGCACAGCGGGATGATCAAAACCCCGTACCGTCACTCCCCACGTACAATCATGGCCGACATTGTCCTTCATCATCACAAGGATCGATCGCACGAATGTCCGAACCATTCATCGACCAGTACCTTCACGTCGCCTTTCACCTCGATCGCCACATCCCCGGCTATATCGACGCCTACTTTGGCGACCAGTCCAAACGCGATCGGGCGCTCGCCGAAACTCCGGTCGAACCAGCAGCACTTGCCTCCACGGCAGCAAACCTGCAGGCAGAGCTCGCCTCTGCATCATTACCGGATGACCGTAAAGACTATCTCCTCAAACAGCTTGCCGCCATGCACGCGCAGGCGCGCAAGCTCTCCGGCGAAGTCCTGCCGTACGTCGAGGAGGTCACCCTCTGTTTCGACATCTCACCCGAACGCGTGCCCGATGACGCCCTCGAAGCCGACCGTGCCGCGCTCGACGACCTCCTCCCCGGATCGGGCGACCTGTCCAGTCGCATGAATGCCTGGCGGGACCGCGCCATCATCGATGCCGACCGCGCGCGTGCAGCGATCGATCTGATCCTCGCCGAAACGCGCCACCGCACCGCTGCCTTCGTCGACCTTCCCGCAGGCGAATCGGTCGAAATCGCCTTCGTCCGCGACAAACCATGGCGCGGCTACAACTGGTACCTCGGCGACCGCAAATCGCGGGTCGAGCTCAACATCGATCTCCCCATCTACGCGAACCAGCTGGTCGATCTCATCGCCCATGAGGCCTACCCGGGCCACCATACCGAACACTGCCTGAAGGGCGAAATCCTCTATCGTGATCGCGGCTATGAAGAAATGTCGATCCAGCTGATCAATACGCCCGAATGCGTCATCCACGAAGGAATTGCCACCACCGCCGCCAGCATCATCTTTCCCGGCGACGAGGAGCGCGAATGGGTCAACTCCATCCTCTATCCCACAGTCGGCCTCGATCCACTTCCGCCGGAAGCGATGGCAATCTCCGAACACGTCGATCGTCTTCAGTCCGCTGCAGGCAACGCCGCGCTCATGCGCCATGTCGACCAGGCGTCCGATGACGAGGTCGTCACCTATCTCATGCACTACGCCCTTGTCGACATTCAGCGCGCCCGCCACCGTCTGCGCTTCATCGACGACCCACTCTGGCGGCCTTACATTTTTTCCTATCACGTCGGCCGCGACCTCCTGCGCGACTGGTTCGGCGATGCCGGGCAGGAACGACGGATCGCCATGTTCCGTGAACTCTTGACGGGTCAGCACACCCCCTCCCGCTTGCGCCGTGAATCCGCTCTCCAGAGCAACCAGACCATCCCCTGACCTGCCAGGCACGCACCGGGACATCCCAGCCATATGGCCAGGCACACAGTGCTATAGTTCGCCGCTGGGCGAACCGCTGGGACCCTGCACCACCGTCCTTCACAGATGCCTTTCAACGACACGCGATTCAGTCCTGTCGCAGGGCGGAGGTACATCACGTTGCGAAGGTCAAAGGCAGTGAGGTTTGGCATCATTGGCGCGATGCTGCTTATCTCCCTGATGACCGCCGATCCCCTGCAACACTCTGGTGCCCAGGACGAAGAATGGCCGCCGTTTCATGCCTTGCGCCCGCTTGATTTCACCTGTTGCGAGCAAGCCCTCCGGCAATTGACCGGCAACGACATTGCCCGGTTGAACAGTCTCATCATCGAGCAGCCCATTGCCGCGCTTACCGCCGCGATGGACCGGGGCGACCTCACCGCCTACGATCTGACGCGCTACTATCTCTATCGCATCAAGACCTATGACATCGATCAGCTGAACGCCGTCATCGAGCTCAATCCCGACGTTCTCGAGCTCGCCCGGCAGCGCGACCAGGAACGCGCGAATGGCATCGTTCACGGCCCCCTGCACGGTATTCCTGTTCTTCTCAAAGACAACATCTCCACCGCGCCCTACCTGCACACCACCGCCGGCGCTGCCGCGCTCCAGACCGCGTACGCCAGAAGGGACGCCTTTCTGGTCTCGAAACTCAGGGAAGCCGGCGCGATTATCCTCGGCAAGACCAACATGTCCGAATGGGCCAACTGGATGCACTACGCGCCGGCCAACGGCTTCTCGGCCGTCGGTGGCCAGGTCGTCAGTCCCTACTTCGACTGGCTCGATCCCAGTGGATCGAGCACAGGCTCCGCCGTCGCGATCTCCGCCAATCTTGCTCCCCTGGCCATCGGCACCGAAACAATCGGCTCGATCATCTCCCCCTCCGCCCGGTCCGGCGTGGTCGGCTTCAAACCGAGCCTCGGTCTGATCAGCGGCGACATGGTCATCCCCATCGCCAATGAAATCGACTCCGCCGGTCCAATCGGCCGCACCGTCACCGATGTCGCCCTGGCAATGACCGTTCT
>JBFWRO010000007.1:0-16381 GCA_050248865.1 Thermomicrobiales bacterium
CTACAGACTTGTGCCGCAGGGGAACGTCGGGACCTTCTCAGCGCCCGATTCCAGCATCGCGCGGCGAGCGGGATTCATGACGAAGCACCTGTGGGTCACTCCGCATACCGAGGGTGAGTTGTATGCCGCAGGAGATTACCCGAACCAGCTACCCGGGGGCGCTGGACTCCCTGAGTGGACCGCCCAGGATCGCTCCATCGAGGATACCGACATCGTGGTCTGGTACACCCTCGGCTCGCACCATCAGCCTCGCCCGGAGGACTGGCCCGTGATGCCCGTGGCTTATACGCGGTTTATGCTGATGCCTTCGGGCTTCTTCGATCAGAACCCGGCCCTCGATGTCCCGCCTCCAGTAGCCCACAAAAACGGGCGCCACTGTCACTGACGCGGCGAATCGAACGTTGTCCTCCGCGGTGACGATGGCATCGAACAAAACGGGTCCATACAAGGTGGGCCGCCCACCTTTCACACGTCGCTGCCTGCTGGCAGGGGCGAATTTCGTGTCGCGTGTTCCCACGGAGAAGTGTGCCCTTCAGGTAGCAGGACAAAGCGCGGTAACACGAGGTTGACCCGTGCCAATGACGCCCTGTTCGGGCACAGGCAGGCTTCATTTCCGCCCGTCACGTCACGACGTTGCCGCTCAGCCTGTGACCTCGACCAGGGTCTCGCGATCTCGCGACGCTTGCTGGTAGAGCAGACTCAAGTCACTGTTGCACACGAGAAAACGGCAGCCGAGCTCGAACCAGCGACGAAATGCCGCTGCATCCCGACTGACCATGCCCGAGGCGATTCCGTGCTTTGCGGCGGCTTTGGCCACACCCGCAATGGTTTCAACGAAAGCAGGATCGTCGAACTTGCCCGGCACTCCCATATTGATCGACAGGTCCTGAGGGCCAATGCAGATCACATCGAGCTCAGGCACCGAAGCGAACTCCTCGGCGCGAGCCGCGGCGCCAGGAGTCTCGATCTGCACGACGACCATGGTCTCGGCATTCCCGAACTCGACCGCTTCGCCCGCGCTCTTGTTCAGGTAGGCGTTGCGGGCCATACCCCCTGCGCCTCGTCTGCCCAGAGGAGGGTACTTCGCGTAACTGACTGCCGCTTCGACCTGTTCCCGAGTCTCGACACGCGGAATGACCACGCCCAGCGCGCCGGTATCGAGCGCTCTGGCCACAGCTGCATAGGAGAGATCCGTGACCCGCACCAACGGCGTGATGCCAATAGCCCGCGAGAACTGCACGACCGTCAGCAGCGTCTCCCAGTCGTACATGTTGTGTTCGGTGTCGAACCAGAGAAAATCGTGCCCGGCATTCGCCAGAACTCGCACACCGCCGACAGAGAAAATCTCCTCCACGATCGGTCCGCTCACCCAGCCTCCCGCCTTCAGCGTTGCCTTCACGGGATTCGCATTCATGTCCACCCTCCTCTGCACCGATGATCTCGCATGATGCTCGATTGTGACAGACAATGCCGGTCGATGCTTGGAATCGCGATCAGGAGAAAACGGATGACCGAGCCCAACGAAATCGTCATCGACCAAACGACGCTCGATGCACTGACTCGAGCCAGTACCGCCACGATCACCACCCAGCTCTTCCAGCGGGGGCTGCGCAACACCTTTCTCAACGGTCTCCGCCCGCTCAATCCCGAGCATGTGCGATTCGTTGGTGAGGCTCTTACGCTCCGAAATATCCCCGCGCGCGAAGATCTCGATACGGTCGACGTCTTTCAGGACCCCAACCATCCGCAGCGATTGGCAATCGAATCAGTCGGGCCCGGCCAGGTGCTCGTTTTCGAGTGCCGGGGGGAGATGCGAGCGGCGAACGCGGGGGGTATTTTGGTCACGCGGGCCCGGCAACGGGGCGCTGCAGCCCTGGTCAGCGACGGCGCGATCCGCGATTCACCGGAGATTGCCGAGATGCCCTTCCCCGTGTTTGTCGCTGGTCGATCGGCAACCATCAGTCTGGCCGTGCACCACGCAGTCGCCGTGAATGTACCCATAGCGTGCGCCGGCGTCGCCGTTTTTCCGGGTGACATCATTGTCGGCGATGAGGAGGGCGTTGTAGTGATTCCCCGATATCTGGCGGCAGAGATCGCTCAGCCCGCGGCGGATCAGGAGGAGATGGAGCGATTCATCATCGAACGGGTGCAAAATGGCGCCGCGCTACCCGGCACCTACCCGCCGAATGAAGCAACCAAAGCGGCATTCCTGGAATGGAAAAAGAGCCGATGACCATCTCGGGCAAACGCGACAGCGGCGTCGTTCCGAGCCTGCCCGGAAATTTCTCGTATTGGATCGGCCCAGAGCTCGACGGCAGTCCGCTTACCGTCGTCAAGCATCGCGAGTGCGATGGAGACGGGCTGCGATGGGAGCAGCGTAGCGCCTCGTGCTGAGCCTACTCGCCGACCCGGAAGTGAGCGAGATCCTCATACACTGACATCAGCGCCGAGTGATCGAGATTACCCCGTCCAGCCGCCGCGGCTGCCTGGAAGAGCTGATCGACCACAGCCGTGGCGAGCAGTGGAACGCCCTCGGCCTTCCCCGCGGCAAGCGCAATCGCCAGGTCCTTGCGATGAAGATCGATCCGGAATCCGGGCTGGAAGTCATGATCGATCATTTTCTGGCCCTTCAGCTCGAGCACCCGGCTCGCCGCGAGTCCTCCGCCGAGGACCTGCACCATCTTCACCGGATCGACGCCCGCCCTGGCTCCCAGAACAAGCGCTTCGCTCGCCGCTGCGTAATGCAGGGCAACCATGATCTGATTGCAAGCCTTGGTCGTTTGCCCGGCGCCCGCTCCGCCCATCAGCACGATCGTCTTCCCCATGACCTCGAAGAGAGGCATCGCCCGGTCGAAGGCTGCCTGATCGCCACCGACCATGATGCTCAGCGCAGCGTTGATTGCGCCAGCTTCACCTCCGCTGACCGGAGCGTCGAGCGATGCCACTCCTCTCTCGCCCAGCTGCTCGGCGATCCGAACAGCCATGGCCGGGCTGATCGTGCTCATATCGATGAACAGCGCGCCGTCGGGCATCGAGTCGGCCAGGCCGTCAGGACCAAAAACCACCGAGTCCACATCAGGCGTGTCGGGCAACATCGTGATGATCGTGGTGGCCTGCTCCGCGACTTCACGGGGCGAAGATGCCGCCTTGGCTCCGGGAAACGCGCTGCAAAGGTCGTCGACCTTGTGTCGGGTACGGCTGTGCGCCACGACCTCGTAGCCGGCGCTGAGCAAATGGCCGGCCATCGGCTTGCCCATGATGCCCAGGCCAATGAATCCAATTCGTTCCGCCATACCTACCTCCCGGTTCCCCGGATGCTTCCCTGGCTGAGCATCCAGCTCAATGAGTCTTCCGTGGCGCCCGAGGGCTTATATTCCAGGCTGACCCAACCGTCGTAACCCGCTTCATCGAGCACCCGGAACACGAACGGAAAGTTGATCTCCCCGGTGCCGGGTTCGTGCCGTCCCGGATTGTCGGCAATCTGCACATGCCCGATCTGTCCAATGTGATCGCGAATGGTCGCAGACAGGTTTCCTTCCATCCTTTGCGCATGGTAGAGGTCGTACTCGACCATCAGATTCGGATGTCCAACTTCCTCTATCAGGCTGAATGCCCTGTGTGGGGAACAGATGATGTACCCGGGATTGTCGAACGTGTTCAATGGCTCGACTAACTGCCGCACACCGCGTTCGCCAGCCTTCTCGGCCGCATAACTGAGATTTCTCTTCAATGTTTCCCATTGGTCGTGCACCGGGACATCGGGCAGCATCAGGCCAGCGATACAGTTCACGCGCTTGCAATTCAGTCGTTCGGCCAGATCGAGAGCATTCGTCACCCCCGCCTCGAATTCACGCACGCGACGCGGATCATTCGCAAACCCGCGATCGCCAGCCGAGACGTTGCCCAATGGCAGGTTGAAGTTGACTAGCTCAACTGCGTATCGCTCAAGGTCTGCCTCGATCCGGTCGATATCCTCATCGTAGGGGACCAGGATCTCGACGGCCTCGAACCCGGCATGAGCGGCCCGCCTGATCCGTTCGGAAAAGGGGTGCTCCGAGAAAAGCATTGTCAGATTGGCAGCAAAACGGGGCATGTGTCACCTCTCGTCCCGCAACGATTCCTTCGTGCATCCTATGCGCCAACAGCACGCCGGGTCAATGATGCGATGATGTGCGAAAGTGATTTGAACGAGTCGATGCGGGGACGGGAGGTCGTCATTGAGCGGAAAAGTTCGTGCCGCCGATGCCATGGTGCGTGTTCTGGCAAGCCGAGGCGTGCGCTACGCATTTGGGGTTCCCGGGGAAAGCTTTCTTGGCCTGCTCGATGCGATTTCCACCAATCCGGAAATCGAGTTGATCAGTACGCGGCATGAAGGCGGGGCGGCGTTCATGGCCGATGCCACGGCCAAACTGACCGGTGAACCCGCCGTTTGCATGGGCACGCGGGGCGTTGGCACTGCCAATTTGGCGATTGGCATCCATACCGCACAACAGGATTCCACACCTCTGATCGCCATGGTTGGGCAGGTGGAAACTCCTTTCCGGCACCGCGAGGCCCTGCAGGAAACGGAGCTCGATCAGTTCCTGAATCCAATCACGAAATGGTCTGTCGAGCCGCCATCCGCGTCGGCACTGCCGCGCATCACAGCCGAGGCCTACCGCGTGGCCACCAGCGGCAGGCCCGGGCCTGTAGCAATCGCCTTGCGGGGCGACATTCTCGACGAGATGGTCGACGACTCGCCGATCCCGGTCACCATTCCTGCTCAGGCACGGCCAACGCATGAATCAATCGTTCGCACCCTCGAACTGTTCAACCGCGCCACTAATCCACTCATCATTGCCGGGGGCGGCGTGTTGCGGGACAACGCGTCAACGGCGCTTGTTGCACTTGCCGAGTCTTTGCACGTCCCGGTCGTAACCGCGTTTCGCCGGCTCGACGCATTTCCTACGAATCATCCGCTCGCTCTCGGATCTCTTTCCTTCGGAACTCCGGCCGTAGTCAAGGATCGCTGCTACGCCGCGGACGTTGTTCTGGCCGTCGGCACCCGCCTGAGCGAGCTGACGACCCTTGGCTATGCATTTCCCTCACCGGGAGCAACACTGATCCAAATCGACATCGACCCTCAGGTTATCGGCGCGACATTCCCTGCGACGATCGGCATTGCCGCTGGCGCCGGTGTAACCATCGACGCCCTGATCGGCCACCTCGAAGCCTCAGATGTGCCGGATCGCCGCCAGCAAAACGAAGGCGACAGGACGGACTTCCTCCAGGCAATCGATGCGTCAGTGAGCACCGTCGACCACGGCGTCGATCCAGCGTCCGTCGTCAAGGCTTTCGCCGCTCATCTTCCCGACGATGCGGTGATGACCTCCGACGCGGGAAATTTCTTCAGTTGGGTGCAGCGGTTCAGCCGTTTCACGCGACCCGGCACGTTTCTGGGCCCGACATCCGGAGCCATGGGTTACGCCGTCCCGTCAGCAGTTGCAGCGACGATCGTTCACCGGGGTTCGCGACCGGTCGTCGCCACGTGTGGAGATGGCGGGTTCCTGATGACCGCGAACGAATTGGCAGTTGCCGCCCAACTTGGATTGCCGGTGATTTGTCTCGTCTTCAACAATCAGCAATACGGCACCATCCGGCTCCACCAGGCTCGCGAGTACCCCGGAAGGGTTGCCGGGACGCATCTATGGACACCTGATCTCGTCAAATTCGCTGAGGCATTCGGCGGGCAGGGCATCCGGATCGAACAGAATGCCGACGCTGTTGACGCCGTCCGCCAGGCCCTCGCGTTTGACGGAATCACGATCATCGAAGCGATCGTGGACAGAAATACCATTGCCCCCGGCGTCTCATTGCGCGATTTCGAGGGCCCATAGCCGCCCGGAAGGGATTCCTGGCAGTGCTGACTGGGTCGATCGATAACCAGCGCCTCGCGCCGCGATCTGCCAACGGCGCCAAGGCCTAGGTCAACAGCCTTGCTACCGTTTCGGTATACACAGCGGCCTGGGTGACAAGCTGATCGATGTACACAGCCTCGTTCGCCCCGTGCAGGTTCTGCCCACCCGGACCGTAGCCTACGGTGTCGATCCCCGCCTGGCGATAGAAGCGCCCATCAGTGGCTCCAGCCCAGGCGACAAAGTACTCGGGTTCCGTTCCAGTGACATCCCGAACGCTCTGCTGCAGGGCGCTCACGATCGGCGAGGTATCGTCCGTGATATTTGACGGAATATAGTTGCTCGCCGGGTCTTCGATAATCGTGTAGCGGAAGTCGGGATCGGTCGCGGCGATCTCCTCGAAAGCAGTCCGAACGTCGACCATCGCGGTGTCTCGCGTTTCGCCGGGAACGAGCCGGCGGTCGACACTTATCGTGCACTCGCCAGGAACAACATTGTGAGCCACACCGGCGCTGATGGTATTCACGCTAATCACTGGCTTGCCGACCGCAGGGTGAAAACGATCGATGTCCTTTTCGAGGGCCAGGACGCCCTTCGCCGCCTTCGCGATTGCATTGATCCCGGTCGCCCGCGCAGTCGCCGTGTGGCTGGCACGTCCATGAAAAATGACATCGAAATTGAAGATTCCTCGCTCGGCGTTGCGGACCTTGAGATCGCTTTTTTCCCCAATCAGGCAGTAGTCCGGGCGATTGAGGCGACCAGCTCCGATTTCATCGATCAGATAGATGGTGCCGTAGTGCCCGCTCGTTTCCTCGTCAGAGACGATATGCGCTTGCAGGCAACCCTTCAGCCTCCCGCTGTTGAACGACTCCACGACGGTCATCATCACCGCCACCGCGGACTTCATGTCCGCCGATCCGCGACCATAGAGCATCGATCCATCATCGCTGACGGTCGGCGTGTAGGGCGGTGTTGTCCAGGCGTCCGGGTCGGACACCGGCACGGTATCGAGGTGGCCATTCATCGCGATACACGGACCAGTCGCCGGATCACCGGCAGTCAGCACGACATTTGGTCGTCCGGGATCGCGAGAGAAAACCTCATAACGGACCCCGCGGTTCCTGGCCCACTCGATAACGAATTCCATGACGGCGAGTTCTTCGCCGCTCGTGCTTGGTATGGCGATGAGGTCGCTCGACAATGCCACAATAGCATCACGGCTGACCTGTTCGGTCCACGAACTGACAGGCACGCACAACTCCTTGGATTGACTGGACGCGAGATTTAGAGGCGCTCGAAACGCTCGACATCGGCGACGAAGACGATCGCCCCGCCAACTTCGACTTCGAAATTCTCGGGCATGTAGAGCAGGCCCGGCTCGAGCGCCGGGGAATACGGCACGGCGATCTGTTTGCGCCGGTGACAGGTCCGCTCCAGGACCTCCATGACTTTGGGCACCCTCGCGTCCTCGACGCCAATCAGCAGGCTGGAGTTGCCAAGGCGCAAAAACGATCCGGAGGTGCTGACTTTGGTGAAGCGGAAGTCGGCCTCGATCAAGGCACTGGTCAGCGCCTCGATGTCCTCGTCCTGAACGATTGCGATAACCAGCTTCATCGCAGGAGCTCCTTTCCCGCGCACGACATCGTGCGTGCGATCACCCGACGCATGGCGCTGCATGCCCTGACGGCAAGCTATCAGTAACGAGTCGGGCGCCTGCAGTGTACCAGATGGGTCTACCCGAAATCGGCGACCAGCACTAACCGATTGCCAGCAAGGTGGACGTCCCGAGCACTCCATCGAGTGCCTGAATTCTGGTCATCACGATTTCGCCAATCGCCTTGGGATCTTCGGCTTCGATAACCGCCACAACATCATGCGTTCCTGCCACGGCGTCGCAATCAAGAATGCCGAAATCCGGTCCCCAGGAGCGGATCGCCTCCTGGATTGCTGGCGACGTTCCCACTCGTGCCGTCATCAGGACGTAGGCTTTCATCATCTGCCTCCCCCGAATACCTAGTCTCCGTTGGCGTCGCGTTGCCACAAGGTTTGCATTCCGATACCCCGAATCATATCCTTCATGGCGTTTCGCTCCAGTTCCAGCAACTGTCCAAAGCAACTGTTCGCGTCGCTGGCAAGCTGGTCGCCGCCGGCACTGCGGCAACGGGCCAGAAATACATCCATGACCCCGCTCTCCTGAAAGTCAGTGACACGCTCCGTCCAGGGAGCAAGGGTTATTTCGTCAGGCAGGGAGAGGGTCGGGCGCAGGTTGCTAAACGACAGCAACCGCTGATATGGCGACTCCGCCATCCGATCGACGACCACCACCGGCTCCGATTCTGGATCCGGACGCAAATCCATAATGAGAGAATGACCCACCCGGACGAAGAAGACAGAGACAACCTCTGCGCTCTCGATCGCAACTTTCAGGCGTTCGGTGAAATCGTCGCTATCAGGGTCCATATCGGTCATCGTGCTGCCTGGGAGTCTTCGGGGGCCGATGGAAATCACATCGCTTGCAGGAGGTAGTGTATTGGTGAACCTCGGAACGCGCTGTGCTAGCGAGCCTCGCAGCGCGCTATTTCGTCCGGGTCGTTTCGAGAATCACCTGCTCCAGCTTGTCGTGCAGCAAACCATTCGAGGAAAGCACCTCACCGGCAAAGGGATCGAATGGCTTACCGTAACAGGTGACCTTGCCGTCCGCCTCTTCGACCATCAGCGCGCCGGCCGAGATATCCCAGCTGTTGATCGGCTTCTCCCAGAAACCGTCGAGCCGGCCGGCCGCGACATACGCGATATTCAGGGCCGCCGATCCATCTCGGCGAACCCCCTGACAGAGCGGCATGAAAGCGCTCCAGATCGCGCTGTTTTCATCGCGGTCGTCGTCGTCATAGGCGAATCCCGTTCCCAACAAACTGCGCATCAGTTCGCCCGTCTCCGAGACCTTCATGGGCGCACCGTTCAGCGTTGCCCCCTGACCACGAACCGCCGCAAAGAGCTCATCCAGAATCGGATCGTAGATCACCCCGATCAGAATAGTCGACTCGTGAGCAAGGGCGATCGACACAGCAAAATGCGGGTAGCGGTGGGAATAATTCGTTGTGCCGTCGAGCGGGTCGACGATCCAGCTGTATCCCGAATCGGCAGCGACGGTCAGGTTTGCGCGATGTACTCCCTCCTCGCCGATGAATCGATGGTCGGGAAAAGCGTCGTGAATGACCGACAGGACGTGCTCTTCCGAAGCATGATCCGCGTCCGTAACGAGATCGACCGCGCCCTTGTAGACGATCTCTCGTTGCGCCGAAAGGCGTTCCCGCAAGATTTCCCCGGCGCCCGTAGCGGCGTTCACGGCCACGTCGAAAGCCCCATCAGGAATCACCACATCAACCGGTAAGGCCACGCTCTGCTCCTTGCCCGACGAGCGGGAGCCGCGCGTCGACATCGAATTCCCAACCTGCCTGCATTCCGCGTCGCAGCACGTAATATCCCGCCGCGGCGACCATGGCCGCATTATCGGTGCAGAGGTCGGCCGGCGGGACCATAAACCGGGGACGCTCCTCTGAATCGAGCAGCTCCAGCTCCATTTCAATGCGTTCTCTGAGCAGAGCGTTTGCGGCCACCCCCCCGGCAAGCATGAGCGTTTTCGCGCCAGATGCCGATGCGGCGCGGACCGCCTTCACCGTCAGAACGTCGATTACCGCATCCTGAAAGGCTGCGGCAAGGTCGGCCAGCGGAAGTTCGTCCGCGTAGACCGGCGGCGTGTGAGGCGTAAATGGCAATCCTTCCGGTGCTTCCACCGGCTCAGCTGGGAGTCTCCACGGCTCGACGAGCCGGAGGAGCGCGGTTTTCAGTCCGGAGAAACTGAAATCCCAGCTCTCGTCGCCGAGCCAGGCCCGTGGCAGCGGAAATCGTGCCGGATCACCGGTCATCGCGGCCCGGGCGATTGCTGGTCCTCCAGGGTACCCAAGACCAAGCAGGCGGGCCCCCTTGTCAAAGGCCTCGCCAGCAGCATCATCGAGCGTTTGGCCAAGGTGGACATAGTCGCCATGATCACGGGCGAGAATAAGCTCCGTGTGACCGCCTGAAACCAGAAGCACAACCGCCGGAAATTGCGGTTTCCTCCATGGGCTCCCTTCCGGAACCACCCAGTTGCCGTAGATGTGCGCCTCGAGATGATTGACAGCAATCAGCGGCTTGTCGAACGTGTATGCGAGCGTCTTGGCAATGTTGACTCCGACCAGCAAAGAGCCGGCTAATCCCGGTCCCTGCGTAACGGCTATGGCATCGATCTCCGGCCAGTCCATGCTCGCTTCGCCCAATGCCTCTCGAATGACGGGAACGATGGCTCGGAGTTGTCCACGGGCGGCAAGCTCAGGCACCACCCCGCCGTATGGCGCATGCAGCTCCAGTTGCGTGGCAATCACATTCGACCGCACTTCACGACCGTCGACAACAACAGCAGCGGCAGTCTCATCACAGGATGTCTCGATACCGAGAATATTCATGCCATTCCGTTCTCCGGGATGACTTCTGAGGCGAAGCCGCTGCCTCCTCGCCGGGGAAGTTCGGCCCGTCCTTCGATCGCAAACGCGAGTTCTTGGCGACGGCTATCGAGCAGTTGGCGAAACTCTTCCGTTCGGATCGATGGCGACCACATCACATAGGCATCCTCACCATCGTCGACGTAATACCGAGGCCGAATGCCCTTCACCTGAAATTCATACTTCTCGTAAAGGCGAATCGCCACGGCGTTGCTGACCCGTACCTCGAGCGAGAGGTATCCCGCCCCTCTACCCAGCGCCTCCTCGATGAGGGTAACGAGCAATAGCTCGCCCAGCGACTGCCCCCGCAGGGACGGCTCCACGCCGATGGTGGTGATATGTGCTTCGTCATAGACATGCCAGAATCCAGCATATCCAACGATTGGCGCCCTGCTGGCATCGCTTCGTTCAAAGCTTCGCACTCGTGAGAGCATCGGCAAGCGACCACCGAGAGAAAACAGCGAACCTTCACGAATTCCCGGATCCATCCGTTCCACTCCCGTGTCCCGCAAGACGATGTAACAGTTTTGTGCTGGTCTGCGTAGTTCCCGCCGATAGGCTGACTGGGGCCAGGGATTGGTGAAGCAACGGCGCTCGAGCTTGCTGACCTCACCAATGTCGGTTTCCGCCATCGCCTCGATCACAAACATCGTGAAGCGTCCCACGTAGCCATCGTCATCTCAGCATCGGGTTCACCCATCCTGAGCCGAGCCGTTCCGGGTTCGAGCCACCGCCGAACCCGCTTCCTGCGACCTCTCGTTCGTGATTTGGCCGGATCAGGGTATACGCAGAGCATCGCGTTTCGGTCCATGCAAATACACAGGTTCTAACTGCACAATGTCATCATGATCACCATCGATCAACCTGCCATAGGCCAGCTCGGCAACTGCGCCCGCTCGACCGAGACGACCGGCGTGCGGGGGGACGAAAACTCCCGCAACACCGTCGAGCCGCTGAGCCAGGGTTGGATTTACCTCACCCGTAACGCATACTTCAGCCACAAGTTCAGCAATTGACGAGAGAAACTCGTCGACTGATGTGTTTCGAGCGTCTGCGCGATGTTGTGCCGCGTCGAGATCAAAAATCTGCCAGACCAGCCGTTCCCGGCCCGCTTCGATGACGCCGACGACGGGGTGTTCACGATGACGGTACGGGTGGACGATTGCGGCGAGCGTCGAGATGCCGATAATAGGGATATCCATGCTCATTGCCAGGCCTTTGCCAATGCTCATACCCACTCGAAGCGCATTGAAACGTCCCGGCCCGGTGGCGACCGCAATTGCACCGAGGTCGCCGACGGTGACTTTGCTTCGCTTCAGTTGATGATCGATCTCATCGAGCAAGAGGACGGTTTGCTCACGGCATGAAGACCACGAGACATCATCCAGGCACGTTCCGTCATAGAGCGCCACGCCAGTCTGCTCAGTTGACGTGTCGATTGCCAGCAGCAGTGGACGTTCAGACACGATTTCGCCGTTGTTTACACACACTTCACCATTTGCTAACCGAGGAGCGCCACCGTTCGCGGCATACTGCCGTACCAGAAGTCTACTGGAGTCTGCGGCCCGGATTGAGGATGCAGGCAGACTGATGGGAAAGCCAGTGATTAGCGCGTCAGAGAGCACTGCCACCCCACTGCATGGAGTATCGGCTGGAACATCCAGCTGGGCGTCAACGATTCCAGCGACCGCCAGGAAGCGCTCCTGGCAGCGCTGGCCTGTGCGGGACTGGCTCCTTTTCGTGCTGTTTATCGGGCCGAACCTCCTGATTTTCGGTATCTTCTCCTACTGGCCCATGCTGTATAGCGGCTATCTCAGTACCGTGCGCTGGGATATGATCGCGCCAGTCAAGCGAGGCGTCGGTCTCGACAACTACCGCTATCTCTGGGAAAACGACACCTTTCACCAGGTACTCTGGAATACGCTCTACTTCTCTATCGGAGCTGTCGGCGGATCGATCATTGTCGGGCTGATGTTCGCCCTGCTGTTGAATCAGCCGCTGAAGGGCAGAAATGCGGCGCGGGCGGTTGTGTTCATGCCGACCTTGCTGAGCGGCGCGGTGATCGGCATCGTCTGGGCCTATATCTTTGATCCGCGCTATGGGTTGTTCGCCGCTGCCTTTCGCACGATTGGATTGAGCCCGCTGGAGTGGCTGCGTGATCCAGACTGGGCGATGCCAGCAATCATCATCGTCTATATCTGGAAAAACGTGGGCTTTGCGACAGTAATCTTTCTGGCCGGATTGCAGGCGATCCCCCGCGATCTCTATGAAGCTGCAAAAGTTGATGGCGCCGGCGCCGTCTGGCGGTTCAAGTCGGTCACGCTGCCGATGCTCTCACCGATCATGTTCTTCGTGGTCGTCACCTCGATCCTGAACTCATTTCAGGCGTTCGACATTATCAACGTCATGACCCGAGGTGGCCCGGTCAACTCGACGAACACGCTGATTTATTACGTCTACGAGCAGGGGTTTGTCGCCTATAACGCCGGTCGCGCGGCAGCGGCGTCGATCGTGATGTTTGTGATCATGCTTGGTATTACGCTGTTCCAGTTGCGCTACTCGGAACGGAAGGTGCACTATGCCTGATTCCCCACAGCGTACCGGCGTCACGCATCGAATCAGCCGCCAGGGCGGCAGGCTGCTCGGATATACGGGCATGATTCTGGTTGCCGTGCTCATCGGCATTCCCATTTACTGGATGTTGACCGGTTCGGTGAAAACGAACCAGCAAATCAATACGTATCCACCAATCTGGATTCCGACCGATCCGCAGTGGAGCAACTATCGCGATGCCTGGAATCTGGCGCCATTCGATCGCTTCTATATCAATTCGATCATAACAACGCTGTTCGGGTCGGGACTCGAGTTGATCAATGCCACCCTTTCGGCCTACGCGCTCGTCTTTCTGCGGTTCCCAAAGAAGAATCTGATCTTCATCCTCCTGCTTGCCGCCCTGATGATCCCGAATCAGGTGACGATCATCCCGAATTACCTGACGATGGCCGACGTCTTTGGCCGGAGCTGGATCAACACCTACCAGGGAATCATTTTGCCCGGCATCTCCGTCGCTTTCGGCACGTTTCTTTTGCGTCAGGCTTTCATGAGTCTGCCGCGGGAGGTGATCGATGCCGCGCGGGTCGACGGCGCGGGTCACTTGCGGTTGCTCTGGCAGATCGTCATTCCGATGGCGCGACCAGTCCTCATCACATTTGCCCTGATCTCGCTCGTGGCCAAATGGAACGATTATCTCTGGCCATTGATCGTGACGAATCAGGACCGCATGCGTACACTGGCAGTGGGTATTTCCTATCTCTATAACCCCGAGACCGTGACCCGCTGGGGCCCGATGATGGCCGCAACGTTTTTTGTCATGGCTCCAATACTCGTCATCTATCTCTGGATTCAAAGGCATATCATCGAAGGCATCACCGCTGGAGCGACAAAATCGTGACCGCCATGCCTTCCCGCCGTTCCCCACGAATGCATCGCGGCAGCGCCGACGCAATAGTCGTCGCGTCTCTCCGCGTCGCAGAGAGCGCTACGCGGCGCTCAGAATCTCGGATTGGCCACATCAGGAGGGCACAACCATGGAGAAACACTTGAACCGACGCACCCTGCTCAAAGGCGCGGGAGCTGCCGCAGCAGCGGCTCCGGCACTGAAGGCCAGCAAGGTTTTCGCTGCTCCAGCGGTGATTCAGGACACCAGCTCCGACACTCAGATTGTCTACTGGGGCTCGTTTGCCGAGGGCACGCCAAACGGCGACACTGAGCGTGAAGTTGTCAACCGGTTCAATGAATCAGGCGTGGGCGTACAGGTCGAGTACCAGTTCCAGGGCACCTACGAAGAGACCGCCCAGAAACTGACCGCCGCCGTTGCGGCCCGGCAGACCCCGGATGTCTCGCTGCTCTCTGATGTCTGGTGGTTCCGGTTCTATCTGAACAGCCTGCTGGCGCCTCTGAACGATCTGATCGCGGCCAGCGAGCTCGATACTTCCGACTACGTCGACTCGCTGATCAATGAAGGGAACCGCGACGGAATCCAGTACTGGATGCCTATGGCGCGATCGACACCGCTCTTCTACTACAACGTCGAGGCATTTGCCGAAGTCGGACTGACCGATGCGCCGACGAACTGGTCACAGCTCGTGGAAGTCGCGCCCGATCTTGTCCAGAAAGACGGGGACACGATTACCCGGGCGGCATTCGTGCACCCGACCGCCGGTTCCTATATCGCCTGGCTCTTCCAGTGCGTGACCTGGCAGTACAACGGACGGTACTCGGATGCGGACTTCAATATCCTGATCAATCAGCCGGAAGCGGTTGAAGCCGGCGAGTTCTATCGCGCCTCAGTTGCCGACGGCTGGGCAGTCCCCGTCGAGGTGGTCCGCACCGATTTCATCAACGGTCTGACGGCCTCGATGATGGCTTCGACGGGAGATCTCGCGGCGGTCAACAACGAAGCGACGTTCGAATTCAAGACAGCGTTTCTGCCCGAAGCCCTCAGCTTTGGATGCTGCACTGGCGGCGCAGGGTTGGCTATTCTGGCCGACAAGGACGCCGAGCAGCAGGCTGCGGCGTTCGAGTACATCAAGTTCGCGACATCGCCTGAAATTACATCCTTCTGGTCCCAGAACACGGGCTACATGCCTGTACGCAAGTCAGCGGCAGAGGATGAGAGCATGGTGGCGTTCTTTGAGGAAAACCCCAACTTCAAGACTGCCGTCGATCAGCTCGCATTGACGCAGCCGCAGGACTCCGCTCGCGTCTTCATTCCGAATGGCGATCAGATCATCGGAGGCGGTCTCGAGCAGATCACCATCAATGGCCAGGATGCGCAGTCGGCATTCGACGACGTCGCTGCGATCCTTGAAGAGGAAAAAGTCCCGGTGCTGGAGGCCCTCGAGGCGCTCAACGGCTAAGACGGCGTTCACAACCACATCGGGTCAGGGAGGCGCGAGCGATGCTCGCGTCTCGCTGTTTCCACGCGCGGGCGTCTTGGTCAGGATACGAGCGCCAGCAGGCGGTCACCTGGCGGCTCGATCCGAATTTCCAGCTTGCGGGAATCAGGGCCGGCGAAACGAAATGTCACGAGGATATACGCCGGTGGCAGACAGTCTCCGGCTCGCTCTGGCCATTCGACGATCGTGATCCCTTGTGGGTCGTCGATGATGTCTAAAAAGCCAATCGACTCAAGTTCCGACTGGTCGCTAAGCCGGTAGAGATCAATATGCCGGATTTCAACCGGCTCGCCGTTTGCAACCTGGCCGGAATACTCGGATATCAGCACAAACGTAGGACTGTTCACAGCCGTTGTGACGCCAAGGACACGCAGAATTCCCTGCGTCAGGGTCGTTTTTCCGGCACCCAGATCCCCGTGCAGAAGCACGATATCCCCGGGCAGTATCTGACGACCGATCTTCTCCCCGAAACGCCGCATCGCTTCCGGGCTGTCGATCTCGATTTCCACACTCTCCGCAGTCATCGGATGGCACGTCCATCAGGAGGGAGCGCCAGCACAGCCCCGCGCACCGAAACGCGGACCCTGTCACCAGGACGGATGCCGCCGTACGAGCCCAGTCGCGCGTTGAGTTCCGTGCCCGAATCCAGGCGGATTCGCATCAGTTGATCGTGTCCAAAAAAGAGACGGCTGATCACGGTCGCATTCGGATCCGCCTCAGAACCCGGTATCAAGCGAAGGGCCTCGGGCCGGATCATGACATCCACAAGTCCCTCAGCATTCCCGAATGTTGGCAGTTCGCCAAGCTCACAAATGACCCGGCGGGCTGCGGCCTCTCCCGGCAAGAACTGCGCGTCTCCCACGAATGTCCCCACTTCCCGCGAAACGGGGCGATGGTAGAGCTCCTCGGGAGATGCTTCCTGCACGATCTGGCCATCGAACATGACCGCCCCCGATCTGACAATGAGAGGGCCTCCTCCTGATCGTGCGTC
>JBFWRO010000008.1:0-15773 GCA_050248865.1 Thermomicrobiales bacterium
CGAGCATCTGCTTGTGGATGTCGGGATGCTTGTGCCCGGTAAACCCGATGTACCGGACCTTCCCCTGCTCCTTGGCCCTGATCAACGCTTCCGCCGATCCGCCCGGGGCGAAAATCCACTCAGGATCCTTTTCCCACACGACTTCGTGGGTCATCCAGAGATCGAGATGGTCGGTCTTCAGTCTCTTCAAACTCTGCTCGAGCTTGAGCATCGAGTGATGAGCTTTTCGGTCGTGCGCGCAATCCTTGGTCATCAAAAAGACTTTGTCGCGCAACCCTCCCTGTGCGAGAGCTTTGCCCATGCGCCGCTCGGATTCACCGTCGTTGTACTCCCAGGCGTTGTCCAGAAAGTTGATTCCGCCGTCGATCGCTTCGTGAATGATCCGGATGCCAACAGATTCATCTTCCGGCAGACCAATATGGGCGCCGCCAAGTCCAAGCACACTGACTTCGTCGCCAGTGTTGCCAAATGGTCTTCGCGGAATGCGGTTCGTCATGAGAATCCTCCGTTGTTCGCTGCGATATGCGCACACCATACCGTTCCACGCCAAAAGTCGCAACGGATATCGCCTGCGCGAGTCCGGCTCCGTCACTGCGCGAAACGTCCGGATCGATCCTCGTCATATGCGATGGTATTGACACACCAGCTGTGAGCTTTCGTATTCCCTTGTATCCCCGACGGACCATAATCATTGTCGCAGGGAGACCGATGCCAGACGCCCGTAAGGGAACTGACCTTCGGTCGGAGGTTCCGAAATTCGATGCACGCTGCGATTCAGACAGATGACCTTTCCAAGGATTATGGTGGAGTCCTTGCACTCGACGGCCTTTCCATCGAGGTGCTGCCCGGAGAGATCTTCGGGTTTCTCGGTCCGAATGGCGCCGGAAAATCGACAACCATCCGGCTATTGCTCGATTTGATTCGCCCCACCTCGGGTCGAGCGTCAATTCTCGGATTTGACTGCCGCCGCGATTCTCACAAGGTTCGCGCCGTTACCGGATATCTCCCCGGAGATCTTCGCCTCTATTCCGGCATGACGGGCCGGGAAACGTTGGCCCTGGTCGCCGGATTGCGCGGTAAGCGGATCGATGGTCATTATGTTTCCCGACTTGCATCGGCTCTCGATTTGAATCTGGACCAGCACGCCGGCACACTTTCCAAGGGCAATCGCCAAAAACTCGGTGTGCTGGTCACGATGTTCGACCGTCCGATGGTCTACCTGCTGGATGAACCGACATCCGGACTCGATCCAATCACTCAGCACGTCGTCTGGGAGCTTTTGCGAGAGGAAACCGGGCGGAACGCCACGGTCTTCTTCTCTTCCCATGTGATGAGCGAAGTGGAGCAGGTTTGTCAGCGAGTCGGGATTCTCCGAAACGGGAAGGTCGTTGCTGTCGAACCGATCGCCACTCTCAAGGAACACGTCCTGCGGCGGCTGGACATCACCTTCCGGCGACCCGTTCCCGCGGACCTGTTTGCGCTGGAAGGGGTGCGCGAAGTCGAACGGCACGACACGTCGGTGAAGCTGGAGGTCACCGGTAATCTGGATGAGGTTGTCCGTGCCATGGCTCGCTATCCGGTCATCGATCTCCGCACCGAACAGGCCAGTCTCGACGAAATTCTCCTCTCGTTCTACATCGGGGGCGGGCAATGAAAACCTTTGCCCTGTTCAGCAAAACACTGCGCGATGTGCGCGGCGCCACGATAGGGATCGCTCTGCTTGTAGGCGGCATGGCCGTTGTCGATCTTCTCATTTACCCCAGTTATCGGGACTCGCTGAAGAACTTCCAAATGCCGGAGGCGATGGCCGGCTTTCTTGGGGAAGCTTCCGATGTGAGTAGTCCGCAGGGTTTCATCACGGCAGAGTTCTTCTCATGGATTCCTCTCGTGCTGTTGATTCTGGCGATTGCCGGCGGCACTGCCGCCTTCGCCGGGGAGGAAGGCTCCGGCACCCTCGATCTACTCCTCTCCCAACCTATCAAACGTTGGGAACTGGCAGCAGCCAAAGCTGCGGCGCTGGGCGCTTCGATTGCCATCGCCGCGCTGGCCGCCTTGGTCGGTTTCGCGATCGGCAAATCGCTCGTCGAGTTCGAAATCTCGCTTGGCCGCCTGTTCGAGGCCGCGCTGTACATGCTCCCGGTCGCGTTTCTCTTTCTCGGTCTGAGTTTGCTCGCCAGCGCAACCCTTCCCAGTCGCGGCAGTGCCGCGATGGTGATCACCGGGATCGCCGTCATCGCGTACTTCATTCAGATTCTGGGCGAAGCCGCGCCAGTGCTGAAACGTGTCCGCAACGTCTCGCCCTTCTACTGGTCGGAACCTTCGAGGGTGATCGTCAATGGGTTCGACTGGGTGCGGGCCGGAACGATGCTGATGCTGGCTTTCGTTGCCGTGATGCTTGCCATGTTCATGTTCGAGCGGCGCGAAATTTCCAGCGGCGCACGGGAATGGCATATGCGTCCGTCGACTTTGCGAAACGTGCGTTTGATCCTGCGACGTCACTCCACTGCACCGACTCGGGAAACCACGCGCTGAGCGGCCTGCAATATCGCGCACTGGCAGAGGCGCCAGCGCCCGTCCTCACAGGCTCCTGGGTACCTTCCACACCAGCGGGTCTCCACTCGGTGGGCATTCACAAAGCCGGATGAGCGCAAATACGTCGCTCACGGGATAATAGGCGACTGAATACCTCCTCAGGTCACGGAGACTACGGCATGACCCATCCTGTTCGCTTTGGAATCGTCCTCGGTCAACGCCTCCCCTGGGACGAGCTCGTTCGCATCGCGGAAACCGTGGATGCAACCGGCTGGGACGATTTCAATCTGGTCGATCACTTTTTCGGTTTGTTCGATGTGATGGATCCCTGTTTCGAGGGGTACACCGCACTTGCCGCCCTCGCTCCGCACACGAAGAACGTGCGGCTTGCGCTGATGGTCGCGGGGAACACGTATCGCAATCCTGTCTTTCTGCTCAAACAGGCGATCACGGTGGATGCTATATCGGGGGGACGCCTCGATTTCGGCGTGGGCGCCGGGTGGACACGCCGTGAGCACGAGGCCTACAGCTGGGATTTCCCCTCAGCCAAAGTCCGCGTGGACATGTTTGCGGAAGCGCTCGAGGTCTGGGAGCTCCTGCAGAGCAACGAGCGACTGACCTGGGAGGGTCAGTATTATCAGCTTTACGACGCTCCGTTCGAGCCGAAGTCCACTCAGGGCCGGCTGCCAACAATCATCGGTGGCTCGAAACCCCGCATGATGAGACTCTGCGCCCGCTACGCCGACATCTGGAACGCGGGAGGACTGGTCGACGATGCCTTCGCCTCCAATCGCCAGCTCGATGAGTACTGCAAGGAGATCGGCAGGGATCCGGAGACAATCGCCCGGTCGATCAGTCCGCCGGTCAATTTCCTCGAGTCACCGGAGGCGTTCGAGCGGCACTATCGCACCTATCGCGACGCCGGATTCACGGACTTTCGCCTGCCCTGGCCGCGAAATGACGATCAAAAGGTCGTGTTCGACACCATTGTCGAAGCCGATTTGCTGCAGAGGCTGCGCGACGCCGGATAGACCAACGGGACGGATCTCCGCTCCTATCGTTCTCGCGCGGCCGCCAGGAGGTTGGCTGAGGCCTCGCTCATCGAATAACCCCGCTGGGCCTCGTTCCACGGTCTGGCGAGTCCCAGTCTGGTCGCTTCCTGCCCGATCGCCCACGCCGCCAGGGCAATTTGCCTGTGCTCCGCGAATCCCAGTTCCTGCTGGATCGCTTCGCTCCAGAGCTGCTCTCCCGGGTGATCGATCAGGAAATCGAGAAAGCGCCGCGGATCCCCATCCGGGGTGGCTTTGTAGAGGTCCGCCGCCGCGCTTCGGTCAATGCGCTGGTGGTCATCGAGCTTCTCCTCCAGTCAAGCTAGAACTCCGGCAGATAGGTGTCGTGCCCGCCATCGACCAGCAACGTCTGGCCGGTGGTGAATGCCGATTCCGGCAGACAGAAGTAGAGCACCGCGGCGGCAATGTCATCCGCATTGCCAAGTCTGCCAAACGGAATCTTTGCCGTTGCCGCGGGCCACCACGCTTCCTCGCCAGCGCCGGGACGTTCGGCCATGTTGCCTGGCGCCACACAGTTCACGCTGATCCCGTATGGCGCGAGTTCGTAGGCCATGTTGCGGGTCATCGTTTCGATGGCTCCTTTGGATGAGTCGTAGACCAGGCGATCGGTATGGCATGCTCGCGCCCCGATCGAGCTGGTGTTGACGATCCGTCCTGAGATCTTTCTTTCCATCATATGCCGGGCCGCGTGTTGGGCGAGAATGAATGACGATCGCCAATTCGCATTGACCTGGATGTCCCATTCGGCATCGGAAACGTTCCAGAAATTGTTCTGGATGCTCATGCCGGCGTTGTTTACCAGAATGTCGAGCTGGTCGACACGCGCCAGCGTTTCTTCCGCCAGACGGTGCGCCTCACTGACAACCGCGAGATCTGCCGGTATGCCCCACGAACGGACTCCGTGAGTTTCGACGGCTTTGACCGAATCGGCGACGGCGGCGTCCCCGCGCCCGGATACCACCACGTTGGCGCCTTCCCGGGCCAGCCACTCGGCGGTGGTTCTCCCAAGTCCTCGGGTGCTCCCGGTCACGAGCGCCGTCTTATCCTTCAGCCGCCCTGCGTTCATCGTTTGCTCCTCGTCACTCGGAATTCCCCATCCTGGCGAGATGACGATCTGCTACAGGTCGGCCACGTCGCCGATCAAAGATCTGGATCAGCGAGATCGTGATCTCCCGGTTCTGGATAATACCCGCAGAACTGCATCGCTTGCTGGAAGCTGGTTGATGCAGGCCCTACTTATTCCTCCTGCCTCTTGGGACACGAAGGACCCTACCTGCAATCAGTAGTTTGGGTCGGCCGAGCAGGTTTGATTCGACTCAGACGATCCGGGTCTGTTTACGGTCCGCAAAGTGAGCCCAGATCGTCGTCATAGAGAGCCCCGCACCACAGTTCCCCGCAGCACTCCACTTGATTCGACGAACAGGGCTGTCCTTCGCCCACGCAGGCGCAGACTCCGCCCTCGCAAATGCCCGAACAGCATTCTTCATTGCTCGAACAGCTTCCAGCGTCCCAAGTTCCTGAAGGTTTGCAGCAGAAACTCGGCGCCGGATATCCATAGCAGGAGGCTCCCCCGCAGCATTCGGCGCCCGAACAGGATGCGCCTAGCTCCCGGCAACCGCAGCACCCGTCGATGCACACCCCGCAGCACCAGTCGAATCCATCGTCGAGCGAGCAAGGTTCGCCGAGTGCGAGGCAGCCAGGCTCGCCAGTTCCACAGGTGCCGGATGGCTCGCAGTAGCTGCAGCATTGGCCTTCCCCGGCGTCGTAGTCGCAAGCGCCACCGACCGGCGTGCAGGCGCCACACACGTTGCCGCACGGTGGGCAGTCGAGTGGATTTCCGCAACCATCGTCCTCGATCCAGCCGCATTCGAAGCCATCGTCTCCACACGACGCGCCAATACAACCGCACTGGTTTGCAGCCCCTCCTCCACCGCAGGTCTGCGGAGGATCGCAGCCTCCACAATCGACCCATTCATCCTTACAGCCGTCGTAGATATTTCCACATTCGGCTCCACTGCTTTCACAAACCTCCGGGCAACATCCCTCAGTGCATTGAAGAGGATCGCCACCGCAGCCGTCAGGAATTTCACCGCACTCACCTGGCAGGCAGCTTGTCCGGCAGCAAGCGCAGCTTGCAGGATCGAAGGCACTTCCCGGGTCGCAGGTTACAACTTCAGGGCAGGAACATGAGCATTCGTCCGTCATCACCTGGGGAGCCGGGCATGCCGGCAGGCAATCACCGCCGCAGCAGACGCCGTTCTCCAGGCACGATTCTCCATTCTCGACATCGACGCACCCGGTCTCCGTGCAGACCTCGCACGGGCCGCAGAGGGATGGGCCGGGATCGCAAACTCCCGATCGGCATTGCCCGGGGCCCGTGCAGGGATTGCCATCATCGCATTCGATTTCATTGACGAACTGCACATCGCAGCGATTGATCGTTGTGTCACAGGCGATCTGCGTGCACGGATTGCCGTCGTCGGGGCAGTTATCATCCGTGCCGCAGCAGTTCTCGATCGGCACGGCGACGCATCCGCCTTCCGCCGGAACGCAGACATTGTCCGTGCAGACGTCGCCATCATCGGCGCAGAGGACCGGCAGGCAGTCGCCATCGTCACAGCTGTTGCAGGGTCCCTCACAATCGGTCCTGCAGCCGACAGGCCCGCAGATCTGGCAGGCCGATGCATCGCAGCATTCCCCGGAGCACGCGGTCGATCCATCGGAGCAGACACAATTGTCGTTTACGCAGATCTGAGTCCCAACACAGCATGTATCCCCGCAAAGGGGAGAAGCCACCCCAGTCCGAGGGTTGGGGCACTGGCATATTCCCTGGAGGCATTCGGCGGGAGGCTCACAGACTGTACACGCGCCGCGCATGCAGACCTGGCAGTCGCCGCAACAGATTTCACTGCAGGCTGGTCGACCATCTGGGCAATAGCAGGATCCATCGGATTCACACGTCTGAATCGGCAAGCAGTCGGATTCGCATGTTCCTTGTTTCGTGCAATACTCACAGCCTGCGCAGCAACTGACAATTTCATCAATCCCGGACGACGCTGGCTGTTTCGCCACACAATTTGACACAACCACGCCGTTTTCGCGATCGCGTGGACACAGGCAGTTCCCATTGACACAGACGGCGCCATCCGTGCAACAGCGAAGGACCTTCGTTGTCTCGTTGAAACATGCTGGCTGACCGTCTGGACAGACACATTCATTGTTCAGGCACGTCAACGGAAGTTTGCACTTTGATTTGCACTTCCCGCCCTGGCAATAGCCGCAGACCGTGTCGCAGCACTCCGCATGCTTGCCAGAACCACATACTTTGGCGCTACGCGAGCAGGCGCAACCACGGTCATCGCAGATCATTCCGTTCGGGCAGGTCCACTCACAACGGTACTCCATGGCGTTGAGTCCCGGACTTTTGACCGGGTTACAGGATTCGCATTGCTCGTTACAGCAGCGAACCGTCTCTGGCCCATCGGCAGGCCACGATCGACACGTATCCGAATCATCAGGACAGACGCACGACCCGTTGGAGCACGACGCAGCACCCTCGCAGCATTCGTTGCCACAGACGGGTTGTCCATCTGGACAGCGGCAGTGGCCATCGATGCAGGGGGTCGGATATGGACACTGGTCTATGCACAAATCCCCGTCACACACTTGGCAAACATCGCAGCAATGCACATCGCCACAGAGCGTTTGTCCGTCAGGACATACACACTGGCCATCGCCTTCGTCACAGCCGTGGATGCAGCAGTGCGCTTCCGAGCCACAGACAACGGCACCGGGGAGCGCGTCGCATTCGCACTGTCCGCTCTCCCCACAGAATTGGCCCTCCGGACAAGTGGACTGACACGCTTCCCACTTCGACGAGTAGCGGGTACAAGTCTCACAGCTTGCACAGCAAATAACGCGATCAGGACCGGAAGGCTCGTATTAGACACACCTGCCTCCTGAAGTTGGAGGGCACGTGCAGACTCCGTTGTCGCAGACCGCATTGCCCTCACAGCATGCGGCCGAGCTCCCTTGCCCACACACCGAGCGGCCGTCAGGACAGGTGCATTGACCGTAAGTACAGACCATGCCCGGGGGGCAATCCGAAACGCATTTTCGGTTGGGTCCACCTGCCGGATGACACTTTTCACAATCGCTGCAGCAGACTCCGTTGCAGGCGCCGGCCCCGCCAGGGCAAGGACCGGTCTGGGAGGAGCCGATTCCAGCTCGAGCAGCAATAGCGGCCGCAACGCCGCCAACAGCCGCGCGGACGAAACCGCGGCGATTCACGCTGTTTGCCAGCTTGCGGGTCAATGCGTCGAAATTGTGACCGTCCACAGCTCATCTCCCCGCGAAAAGGCCGAGCCGAGCAGCCACCTTCACGCACTGGTGCTCCGCGCCAGGGCCCTGAGGCCACCTCCATGATGCGGGGGAATGCGTACTACCTGCATGAGCGAAATCGCTCATTTTTTATGATTGCCTGTGGTGCCTGCGGATTCCGCCCATATCAATCGGCACTTGAGCTTCAGAGCAACTAGATTTGCCGGCCTCGTATAGCGATAGCCACTGCGGCTGCCCTGGAGCCGACTCCAAGCTTTCCTAGAATGTGGTTCATGTGATTGGCTACGGTCCGCGGGCTAATGAAAAGCTTATCCCCGATGGCTTTGTCAGAAAGACCATCGGCAACAAGGATCAGCACATCTCGTTCGCGCGGTGTCAACATGCCGCAAGGACCACGATAGGGTGTTCCCGACTCGTTGCCCGTGGCGCAATTTGTATCCTCACTGAGGGCAACTACGAACCGACCAACTTCGTTGACAACTGCCTCCCCTGACAATGCTGATCCGGCCACGCGCTCCTGCAAGTACCGATCGACAGCCATGGTCTTCTCGAGCCGGGTCACCGTCTCCGCCAACCTGACCGTCGCAGTTGGTTCGAGCATGCCACCGTTCGCTTTCACGCGGGCTTCGATAACACCGATCAGGCGGGCGGCCAAGCCGTTTCGGCTCGTGACCTGCGCGATTGCCGCGAGTCCTCCAAGCGGCCAGACTGCTGTCCAAGGCTCTCCATCTGCAGTCAACCGTTCCAGCGAGGATGCGTAGCTCCGAGCCGCCTCGATAATATCTCCCCTCAGGAACAGGAGGTCTCCGTACATACTCAAGGCCACCGCAAACGCCCAGGTCTCTCCAATCTCTTGCAGGAGCATGAGGCCAGCACGCATCTGCTCCTGACCTTCCAGGTCGTCCCCAACCATTGCTTTCGAGAAACCCAGGAAGACTTTGGTTACCCCCTCCCAGGGGGCTTGCTCGCTGCCGGAATAGAGACACAAAGCCTGGTTATGAAGTTGTATCGACCTGACGAAATCCCCGGACTGAAAGGATGCGTTTCCCAGCAAGGTCAGAGTCCGAGCCATTCCCGTATCTGATCGCAGTTCTCGCCAGATAGAGAGCGCGTCATCAAATAGGTCAGTTGCCAAAGGCAGATCGCCCTGCATGGCGACGGTCGATCCGAATGCCATCAGTCCCTCCGCACGCAGATTGGGCGGGACGCCTTCAGCACGCTCGAGCGCATCCGCCAGCCAGGCGCGACCCTCAGACTGATGCCCTCGCTTGTTCCAAAACAGCCAAAGCGCTGCGCATATTCGCAATGCCAGTTCGGAGTCAAATTCCAGCGACGAAACCAGTGCCGCCCGAATTTCCGGATATTCCTCTTCTATCCTGTCGAGCCAGTCGCGCTGCTCCGGACCATGGAGGTGCGTGCGAGCCTCTTCGGAAAAGGCTGCATACCATTCCGCAAGTCGTACGAGCGCTCCGCTGAATTCATCCGCTTCCTTCAAACGCTCCAGGCCGAATTCGCGAATCGTTTCCAGCCAACCGTAGCGCGGTTCTCCGATAGACCATTCCAACCTCAGCAACAAACTGGCGTCCGCAATCCTGTTTATGACCGTCTGCGCCTTTTCCCCTTCACAATCGCAGATATCAGCCACCGCGGCGGCGGCCTTCAACCCGAAACTCCCGCTGAATATGGCGAGTCTCCGGAACATCAGTTTCTCAACGGGCTCCAGCGCGTCGTAACTCCAGCGAATCGCGTTCCGCATGGTTTGCAATCGTTCGGGCATGTCCCGGTTTCGGCTCACGAGCAAGGGCAGACGTGCTATGAGCCGCCGCAGAAGCTCCTCTGCAGGCATTTCTCCCAATCGGGCGGCGGCGAGCTCGATCGCAAGGGGGAGTCCGTCCAGCCGGGCGACGATCTCGCCGATGACGAGTAAATCACCGGGTCGGGTCTCGAAGCCTGGTTGTACCGCCCGAGCACGGTCAACGAACAGTTGGACTGCGTCGCTGCGTCGCAGTTGAGGTCCGGTTGCTGTACGCGGCGGAACGGCCAGCGGCTGAATCCTGAAGATGTGCTCTCCGTAGATTTCGACCGGACGACGGCTCGTAGTCAGCATCCGCAAGTGCGGGCACTGCATTAGCAGGGCCGAAAGCCCTGGCCCTGCTTCGACCAGATGCTCGAGATTATCGAGTACCAGCAATGCCTCTCGTCCTGAAAAGTACGACCTGACGGCCTCCTCGGGAGACCGATCGGCGACGTCTCGGAGCCGGAGCACTCTGGCAACCGACGGGAGCACCTGGTCTGCCTCGCCGACGTCCGCAAGCGGCACGAAGACGACGCCACCAGGGAATCGATCCACGAGCATCTGAGCGGCGCGAATGGCCAACCTGGTCTTTCCGACACCGCCTGGGCCGATCAAAGTCAGAAAGCGGGCGGCAGAGCCGATCAAGCGAGCGATTGTCTGGGTCTCCATTTCCCGGCCGATGAGCTTAGTGGTGGGACAGGGAAGTGAAAGGGATCTAACCGTAGCGTCAGGCAGCGGCCGCAACTGACGGTCCCCGCTGCCGGCTGCATGAACTCTCCCAGATGAATCTGATAACGGCTCCGAAGTGGGATGGTTCATAGCTAATCGAGATCGATACGTTCGGAAATCTTGGGCGCTCTTCTATCTTTGAGGTTAGTAATGTTCTTGTCAACGATTGAACGGCCTCGAAAAGAAGAATTCCAGTTCGTCCGACCGAGCACCGGAACACAATCAAGGAAAACATCTTGATTTCTGAGAATGCTGTCGGTAGGATCATTTGGGCTGGACGCCAGCCGCGTTTCGTGCTCTTGACGTCCGAACAGGAGGACCGCCGCACTATGACCATCTCCACCATGGCCCTTGTCACTGTCGCGATGACGGCAGGGTAGCGCGCGGTTCGAGCATTCTTCACCCTTTTGCTGAGCTGGCGTCCGATGTCCTGAACGCCAGGCTCCGCGGGTCCCCGGGGTTCGTACCCATTCCTCTTCCGCAGCGTCACGGGTTATCCACCCGTTCCTCCCTCATCGCGGATGCGAATCGATTCACGACAATCGCGCAGCAGTAGCTGCCGGCGCCTTCGCGCGCGCGGCTTCTGACTGCCAGTTCGGCGCTTCCAACAGCGCCCCCGATTGAGGAGGAACACGTGGCCATTGTCCTGATCCAGCGCGCGAGCGCGAGAAACGTCTATCCGTTCTCGATTGCTGGAGTCAAAACCCGTGCCAAAAATATCACTCGACGATGCCCTGGATCTCGACGATCCGCATCTGCCGATCCGTTCAGGCGGTCGCCGGAAACAGCGCCCACCTGAGAGATACACACCAGCGGCGCACAGAGTGCGCAGCGAGGAATTCAAGTGCGGACACTGCAGAACTTTTGTCGGGCCACCGCTCAGCGGCGGTCGGCATCGGAATCACTGCCCGCTCTGTCTCTATTCGCGGCACGTCGACCGGCAATCGCCGGGCGACCGCCTCAGCGACTGTCGTAGCCTGATGGCTCCGGTGGCGACCTGGTTTCGCCGCAATGGCGAGCAGGTCATCGTTCATCGCTGTCTGGGGTGCGACATCGTCCGAAACTGCAGGGTCGCGGCGGATGATTATCATGCCGTCTGCATGAAACTGGATCTCTGGATCCTCGACGACGCCGATCAGGAGGATGCGCAGCTCGATCACGAACTGCCCGCCTGAAAAAGCAGCACCCGGTGGCCATTTGGCTCCGGGTGCTGCATTCACGACGGTGGATCGGCACTATCCGGGTTGTTGCTCCGACCGTTTCTTCCAGTACCGGGTCAACCCCATCGCTGCCATGTAGGAAGGCGTGGCCAGCTCGTAGCTTGCCAATACTTCCGGGTCACCATTCCCCAGAGAAGCGCGCAGTTCCTGATGTAAACGCGCAGTGAGTGCCTCCTGATCCTCGCCGGCGGCAAAACTCTCCTCACCGATGGACATGAACCGGCCCAGATGCTCTTCCAGCGCGTCGAGCTGCGCCAATGGGTTTTCGTACGACCCGAAATGCGCCAGGCAAAGCCGCTTTGGCTCGCGATCCCGCATCGCCGCGATGCTCGTTCTCCAGGCATCAGGATCGAGATCGGGCGGAGGGGTCGGCGGGCAGACGAACGATTCACCCGGCATGCGAATTCCTGCAGCATCACCGGTGAAGAGTACGCCCGACTCCGCTTCGAACAGCGCGACATGGTGCCACGCGTGCCCGGGAGTGAAGATCACCTCGAGTTGCCTGCCGGCGGCGGTGACGACGCCGCCATCGTCGTACACCACGACCTGCTGTTCCGGGATCGGCAGAATGGGTCCCCACAGCGAATCCATCTGCTCCGCGTAAATGCGTGTCGCACTGGCGATCAGCTTCGCTGGATCGATCACATGCGGAGCGCCGAACGGATGCACGTAAATCCTGGCGTCGGAATTTGCCTGCGCAAGCAGTCCGGCCGCGCCGGCATGATCGAGGTGAATGTGCGTCAGCAGGATGTCGCTAATGTCTGTCGTATGCAGATCGAGCTTGGCAAGTGCGGACTGCAGGTTTTCCAGTGTGGAAGCCGGTCCGGTCTCGATCAACGCCAGACGGTCACCGCCAACCAGGAGCCAGGCAGATATGATTCCTCGCCGGCTTTGAAACCCCAGATCGATCTGCCAGAGCCCGTTTCCATAGTCCACCAGCGAGTCTTCCGCCGTCCATTCCCAATTCATCGAAAGCATCCCCCCTCGTTCGTTCGCTGATTGCATCATAACCTGCACGGTAACCGCTCTCCGCGCTTGAAAATGTCGCCGCGCAAGACTCTATAATGGCAGCCTGGGGAAGGGATGCTGGCTGGCGCGACGATGCTCCGCAGATCGTTTTTGCGCCATGGACAACTGGAGGGCAGGGTGGAGAGCGGCGAACTCGTAACCGTGGCCGATGCGGCCGCTCGCCTCAGTCGCAGCTCTGAGCAGGTGCGACGGTATCTGAGGGAAGGTCGTCTCACCGGGACCCGCATCGGTGGGCAATGGTTCATTCATCGGGATGTGCTGGCTTCGTTCAGTCATGAAATGCGTGAGGAACGAGGTTTTCTGGACAGGATTCAGCCGGCGCGCGACTGTGCTCCGCTGAATAGCATCATTGGTATCGGCGCCGGCGGTGGAAGTAATCTCGCCGAAGGTATGGAAGCCTACCGCAGGGCATTTCGCTGGAGACGCTAGATGTCTGCCATGACGCGCGTCGGGCCTATAGCATTCGTCGACACGTCTGCCATTATCGCGCTGGTCGATCGTGACGATCTCACGCACGGCGACGCGGTCAATGCGTATCAGTCACTGGTCGACGACGGTTACCGACTCTTCACAACCAATCACGTCATCCGGGAAACGTATGACCTCCTGGCCACCACGCTTGGGCATGCTGTGGCCAGTCAGTGGCTTCAGGACGTCGGGCTGGCGGTGTATGTTACAGACAACCAGGATGAAGAGCGCGCCCGCGAGCGGATCCTCGCTTCATCGACCGCGCGACCGATGCGATATTCCGATGCAATCAGTCTCTCTGTGATGGAACGCCTCGGCATCGCCGAAGCCTTCGCCGTCGATCCAGACTTTCTGGAGAGCATGGCGGGATGAAGGCCAGACACCTGGCAGAGGGTTTTCGTATTCCGGTCCTGTTCACCATTGCGTTGTGGTTCGTGACGTTTCTGATGATGGCCGGACTCGAGGCAATCTGGTATCTCGACGAGCATCTGCTGGCCTTCCGCGTATCGTTCTAGCGAAAAGCGTGCCAGATCGATGAGTCGATGTTGTCGTCCGCAACGCCGGGACGTCTGGCCGCGCCGTTCGGTTTCGCGCTCATGTGAACGAATGTACCAAAGACAGTATCCGTTCGGACCGTGTTCTGCCGGCGCCGTATGGCTAAGATAGAGACAAGCCATTCCGGCTACACCGCCAGCCACGGTGTAGTTGTCCCCCTTCCCTCGAGTGGTGAAGATACGGCGCGGTGCCAGCAAATCCCGCGCCGTATCGCTTTTTCCGGGACCCTTTCCCCGCCTCACTCCACAGCGGCGAGCTTCTCCTCTACACTACGTTCCGCACGGTCGTCTTCCATCAAGGGCGTGCACCCGGGAGATGCTCTCATGGAGAATCTCATCGCTAATCCGAATTCGGAAGTCGACGTGTATCAGCTCGATTCCCCGTCGTTCTCCAGACTGCTCAATCTCACCACATTCATCGGTCGCGAACAGGAAATCATCTGGATCCGCCAGCGACTCCTCGAAGGGCACCGAATCGTCACGATCACCGGTCCCGGCGGCGTCGGTAAAACCAGGCTGGCGACGACTGTGGCCGCGTCTCCGGAACTCGATGCCGCGTTTGCCGACGGCATTATCTTTGTTCCCCTTGCCCAGGTTGCGGACGACGCGCTCGTCATGCCGACCATTGCCCGAGCGGCAGGCATACTGGCCGATGAAAACACGACTTCGCTGGATCGGCTGGCATCAGCCCTCGATCAACAGCGCCTGCTTCTTATTCTCGACAATCTGGAACACGTCATCGGATCGGCTGTCGCACTGCGACGGCTGGTGGATGCCTGTCCAAACTTGAAACTCCTGGTGACCAGCCGGCGAGCGATGCGCGTCTCCGGGGAGCAGGAGTTCTCTCTCGCCTCACTCCCGCTGCCCGACTCCAAAAGCCCCTTTCTGGAAGACCTGCGCGCGTCTCCTGCCGTGCAGCTTTTTGTCGATCGAGCTACCGCGGCCAATCCCGCGTTCGAGCTCACCGCGGAAAATGCCGCCGCGATTGCCGAGATTTGCCAGCGCCTGGACGGCCTCCCGCTTGCACTCGAGCTTGCCGCCGCACGCACCAAAATGCTCCCGCCACAGGCCCTGGCAGCACGGCTCACCGGTCGCCTGCGGATTCTCACCACGGGCCCGCGCGATGCTCCAGCGAGACAGCAGACACTCCGGGAGACCGTGCGATGGAGTTACGACCTCCTGACGCCTTTCGAGCAAATGATCTTTCGACGAATGGCGGTCTTTGGCGGCGGAGCCACGCTCGATGCCATTGCTTCGGTCGCAGGACATGGAGCGCCGATTGGCGAGTTCGAGATTCTCGATGTCGTCGCCACGCTGGTCGACCAGTCCCTGCTCATCCAGGACCAGTCCCCCGGGCATGAAGCACGCTTTCTGATGCTCGAGACAATCCGGGAGTTCGCCATCAGCGAGCTCGCCACAGCCGAAGATATCGACCGCATCAGGGATGCGCACGCAGCCTACTTCCTGAAGGTCGCCGAGTATTCCGCAGGGGACGAATATGGCCCTGATGAAGCGGCCAGAATCCTCGCCCTCGAACCAGATCTCGGAAATGTACGGCTCGCGCTCGGCTGGCTGCTCATCGACCGCGAGTTCGATTCTCCAATAGTTCATATGGGTCTTCGACTTGCCGGAGCAATGATTCGCTTCTGGGATCTACGTGGGTACATCACCGAAGAGCGGGAATGGCTGATCCACGCGCTTTCACGGGTGTCCGAGGAGCCGACCGCGCAGCGAGCGACCGCGCTGACCGGCCTTGGTGTGAATGCCTGGTTCAGTGGCCATATCGAGGAATCCGAGGGCTGGCAGAATGCGGCTCTCGATATCTGGCGACTGCTCGACCTCCCCGTCGAGACCGCTCGGTCACTCTGGTTTCTGGCGCTGGCTGCCGCGAAGTGCGGCGAAATCCCCAGACTGCAGGAATTGCATATCGAAGCCGAGCTGCTCGCTCCTCGCATGACGGAATGCCTCTGGAGGATCGTTCCGACAGCGATAAATGCCCTGACGGCCATGGTGCAGGGTGATGGCGATTCCGCTC